>JADGAZ010000007.1:114389-167381 GCA_015231755.1 Magnetococcales bacterium
CAAAAATCAAAACCCTGGGAGATGAATCTCCCAGACCCTCTCTTTTTTTTAAATAGTTGAATGGTTGGATGCCGCCGCTGCGTTCCGATGTGCGCGTTTATCCCGGTCCGGTTTCAGACGATGGGGCGCCCACCTGGACCCTCTGGGATCCCCTGCGCCAGAAATTTTTCCAGTTGGGCTGGATGGAACATACCATTGTCTCCTGCTGGTCCGCCGGGGATGCCGCGGCTGTCACCCAGGCGGCCCGCCGGCTGGCGGGAGACGCGGTGACCCGGGAACGGGTCGAAGCCGTGGCCCGTTTTCTGCTCGCCAACGAGTTGACCCAGGCCCGGGAACCCGCAGCCCTGCGCCATTTGCAGGCCAAAGCCGCGGCCCGCCGGGAATCCCCCCTGGTGTGGTTGTTCCATCGATACCTCTATTTGAAAATCCCCTTGTGGCGCCCCGATCGCTGGCTGGAACGCCATCTGCCCCTGGCCCGATGGTTCGCCAGCCGGTTTTTCCTGGGATTGTTGCTGATCGCCGGTGGCCTGGGCGTTCATCTGACTCTGCGCCAGTGGGACCGCTTTGTCCACGCCCTGCCGGATCACCCCACACCCGCCGCCGCGTTGACTCTGGCGGTGGCGGTATGGTGTTCCAAAACCCTGCATGAACTGGCACACGCGTTCGTGGCCCGCCACTACGGCTGCCGGGTTCCCGCCATGGGGGTGGCCTGGATCGTGCTTTGGCCGGTGCTGTACGCCGAAACCAGCGAAGTGTGGAAATTGACCTCCCGACGGGCCCGACTGATGGTGGGAGCCGCGGGGGTGGGGGCGGAACTGGCTTTGGCCCTGCTGGCGACCCTGGCTTGGCATTTCGTGGCGCCGGGTCCGTTGCAACAGGCGTTGGTGCTGCTGGCCTCGGTCACGTGGCTTGCCACCCTGGCGGTCAATCTCAACCCCTGCATGCGGTTTGACGGCTATTATCTGCTTTCCGACGCCCTGGCCATTCCCAATCTGGCCCCCCGGGCCTTTGCCCTGGCCAGTTGGCAATGGCGGGAATGGCTGTGCGCGCCGGGGGATCCCCCTCCGGAACCCTGGCCGTGGCGCCGGAAATGGGTGCTGCTGGTTTATGCCCAGGTTACCTGGGCCTATCGGCTGGTGGTGTTTTTGGGCATTGCGCTGCTGGTCTATCATGCCTTTTTCAAACTGGCGGGGATCGTGTTGATGGCGGCGGAGATCGGTTGGTTTCTGGTGCGGCCCGTGGTGGGATTTGTGCGCGCCATCCCCCTGGCGCGGGCGCGCAAAGGACGACTGGCCCTCACCCTGACGGTTGCGAGCGCCCTGGTGGGGGGGGCGGCCTATCCGTGGCAACAAAGCGTCGAGCTGCCGGCTTTGCTGGTGGCCCGGGAACATGCCCGCCTGTTTGCCCCGGAACCGGCACGGATCCGGGAGGTGCTGGTCGGCCCCGGCGCCACCGTGGAGCGGGGGGCGCCCCTGATGCTGCTGGACTCTCCGGAACTCGACCGGGCCGCAGCCGAGGCCGACTCCCGCATCACCCTCTTGCAACTGGAAATCGCCCAGAGCGGGTCGCGTCCTGCGGTGCTGGCCATGCGCTTTCCCCTGGAAGGACGACTGCTGGAAGCCCGGGACGCCAAACGGGGTGTCGAGGCCCGACGGGCCTTGTTGCGGATTGCGGCGCCGTTTGCCGGTCGTGTCACCATGCTGGGAGAGGGGGTGGCGCCGGGACGCTGGGTGGCCCGCAACACCCCGCTGGCGGAATTGATGGTGCCGGGCCATCCGGTGGTCGAGGCGTGGGTGCCGGAACGGGAACTGTCCCGACTGATCCCGGCAAGCACGGGCCGCTTCTATCCCACCCGGGGAGGGGGCGATCCGGTGGCCGTGGGCTTGGCCGCCGTGGACCGGGGGGCGGCCACGGTTCTGACCCGTCCCCATCTGGCCTCGGTGCATGGGGGGCCGATCCCGGTGCGGGCCGATCCCGCCGGTCGTCTGATCCCCGGCGAGGCGTGGTACGGGGCCATGTTCACCCCGTTGTCCCAGCAGGAATCCTCTTCCACGATGACCTCCCTCACCAACCTCCCGGGAACCGTGCGCCTGTCGGTCCGTCCGGAGGGGCTTTGGGAGCCGCTTTGGCAGACCGTGGTTTCGGTCTGGATCCGGGAAAGCGGCTTTTAGTCCCATTCGTTTCATCGGCACGATTTATGCTTTTTCAAGCTTTCAGCGTGAGATCCTTTTCACGGTGCGTCAATGGCTTGACATCAAGGAGCACGAGCATGGCCGATTTCGGTTTGTTGGGTAGCGATGGGGCTTTCAAGGCCAATCTGATGAATCTGAGGCAGCGGCGTCAGGAGATCATCGCCTCCAACATCGCCAATGTCGATACCCCCGGCTACAAGGCGCGGCGTCTGGAGTTTGAAGACGTGCTCCGGGACTCCATGCCCCTGGGAGACGAACTCCCCATGGCCCGCACCGCCCGTCATCATATGCCGGTCTCCATGCACATCCCGGTGGAAGGGGATCTTCAGGAGGTCGAAACCCCCATTCCCAAGGGCGACCAGAACAGCGTGGACATCGAACAGGAGATGGCCCGTCAGAGCGCCAATCAACTGCTTTACAACTACGCGGCCCAATCCATGAGCAGTCAGATCAGTCAGATGCGCATGGTCATTCAGGGTAATTCCCAATGATCGTGAGGGATGAGGGTGTGTTCCATCGTTTATTTCAGCAAGGAGAGCCATCATGGATGATTTCCTGACTTCGTTTCGCGTCACCTCCTCGGGATTATCGGCACAAAGGTTGCGTCTGAACATCATTGCCGAAAATCTTGCCAATGCCCAGACCACCCGTACCGCGGAAGGGGGGCCGTATCGGCGCAAGGATCCGGTCTTTTCGTCCAAGCCGTTCGACGAAATGCTCAGTCGGGAACAGATGGCCGCCACCACCGGTGTGGCCGTGGAACAGATCAAGGTGGACGAGCGGCCTCCCCGCATGCAGTACGACCCTTCCCATCCCGACGCCAACGCCGAAGGATATGTGGCCATGCCCAATGTGGATCCCATGGCGGAGATGGTCAACATGATGGCCGCCAGTCGCGCCTATGAATCCAATGTGACGGTTCTCAACGCCTCCAAGGCCATGGCCATGAAGGCGTTGGAGATCGGTCGATAATGAATTGAGGAGAACGCACCATGTCGATCAACCCGGTTGGACCCTCCCCCTTGCAGTCGCTCAATCTGTCCACTCCCGCCGTGATGGGTGGGGAAGGGGCGGGTGGCTGGGAGGATTTCTCCGTGACGCTGGCCCGCCAGATCAAGGAGACCGACAAAATGACCAAGGAAGCCAAGGATCTGAGCGACAAGGCTCTGCTCGGCAACGCCGGCGTGAGCATTCACGAAGCCCAGATCGCCGGTTCCAAGGCCGAACTGCATATGCGTCTGTTGATGCAGGTGCGCAACAAGGCTTTGGAAGTCTATCGGGAAATCATGAGCATGCCGGCGTAACCCGGAGCGTGGGGCCGGATGTGGCACGTTCTTGAAGTTGTCATTTTTTCTTGAGTAAGGAAACCTGATCATGGCAGAGGCGACGAGCGCGATGGCTGCCCGCTCCGAGGCACCAGCGGAAACATTTACGCGGTTTTTGGAACGCCTTCCCCTGGGAGGACGCAACGGCTTGATGCTTGCCGTAGCCGCCACGATCCTGGCGTTGACCGCCATCATTTGGTTTGCCACCCGGCCCAGTTACAAGGTGCTTTATTCCGGCCTGCCGGAACCGGAGGCGGGCAAGGTGGTGGCCCAGTTGACCCAGATGAACGTTCCCTATCAGTTGACCATGGGCGGTACCACCATCGAGGTGCCCTCCAACAGGCTGTACAACGTCCGTCTGGATCTGGCCAGCCAGGGCATTCCCAAACAGGGGACCGGCATCGGCTTCGAGATCTTCGACAAGACCAATCTGGTGGGCATGACCGACTTTCTGCAACGCATGAACTTTCAGCGTGGTCTGCAAGGAGAGTTGGCCCGCACCATCGAAAGTCTGGATGTGGTCAGCAAGGCCCGGGTGCATCTGGTGCTGCCCAAGCGCTCGCTGTTCGTCTCCGAAGAGAAAAAAGCCACCGCCTCGGTGGTGATGGAGATGTCCAGTCCGTTGAGCAGCAAACAGATTGAGGGCATCACCCATCTGGTGGCTTCGGCGGTGGAGGGGTTGGAGGAGTCGGATGTCACGTTGCTGGATCACAAGGGCAACCTGATCGCCGGCGGACGCACCCCCACGGCGGATGGTCGCATGCCCGCCGAAGAGAGCCTCTCTTTGCAAAGACAGGTGGAAAAAACCCTGGAAGATCGCGCCCAGGCCATGTTGGACAAGGTGGTGGGCGTCAACACCAGCGGCGTGAGCCGCAGCATTGTGCGCATCACGGCGGATCTGGATCTCAAGCGGGTGGAGCGCAACGAAGAGAAGTTCGATCCCGAAGGCCAGGTGGCCCGCAGCGAACAGACCGTCAACGAAAGCAGCAAGGGCAGCTTTGGCGAATCCGGCGTGCCCGGTGTGCGTCCCAACGACGCCAACGATCGCACCAAATCCTCCGGCAGCGGCTCGGAGCAGTCCCGCAGCGTGGAGCGGGAGACCATCAACTACGAAATCAGCAAGACGGTCAACAAGATCGTCCTGCCCGTGGGGACCATTCAACGGCTCTCCATCGCCGTGCTGGTGGATGGCCATTACGAGGCGGATCCCAACAACAAAGGCAAGGACATCTACAAAGAGCGCACCGCCGACGAGTTGGCCCAACTGCAAAAGATCATCGAGCAGGCGGTGGGTTTCCGCACGCAACGCGGCGATACCATTCAGGTGACCAGCGCGCCCTTCGAGCCGTTGACCGCCATGGCCGAACAGACGGTCAAGTTCTGGGAGCGTCCGGATTTCTATCTCCAGGCTGGTCTGGTCCTGGTGATCCTGCTGCTGCTCTTCCTGGTGCTCAAGCCCATGGTCAGCCGTCTGCTGCTGGGCGAAAAGGGTCCGGATTCCAGTGGCGTGCCGGCTGCGGTGGCGGAACTGGAAGCCCAGCTCATGGCCGAAGGGGTGGGAACCCTGCCCACCGAACAGCCCATGCGCATGCGTCTGCCGGATCGCAATATCAAGCTGACCCAGCAGATGATCACCGAACACGCCGACGAGGCACGGGAGATCCTGCGTTCCTGGCTGTTGCAGGATGACTGATCCTGGCATGTCGGACCTCATGACGCACGCATGACAAACGATTGGCGATTAGGATAGAGGGCACTTCCATGGCGGAAACGGCTGAAAATGAAGGTTGGATCGAGGGTGCGGGGGATGCGGTCCCCCGTCGCAAGATCAATTCCCGCACCCGGTTGTCCGGAAAAGAGAAGGCGGCGATTTTCATCCTCTCGTTGCCGGACGAGGATGTGAAAAAATTGCTGGATGGTCTGCCGGAGGAGGAGGTGCGGGAGTTGACCCGCAGCATCGCCCGCATCGGCAGCACGCCTCAGGATGTGGTGCGGGCCGTGCGTCAGGAGTTTTTGGATCGCTTCGAGCTGCAACAGTTCGACGTGCGCGGCGGCATGAACAAGGTCAAGGACATGATCACCAAGGCCCTGGGCAAGGAGAAGGCCCGCCAGTTCCTCAAGGAGCTGCAACAAGGCCCGAAGAATACCCCCTGGGAAATCCTCAACGCCATGGAGCCGACTCTGGTGGCCACCTTCCTGGCCAACGAGCATCCCCAGAGCATCGCGTTGATCCTTTCCCAATTGCAGGTGGAACAGGCCTCCTTCGTGATCGATTTTCTGGTCAGCGACGTGCAGCAGGAGGTGATGCTGCGCATGGCCAAATTGGGCAATCTGCCGCCGGGGGCCTTGGAAGATATCGAAGAGTCGCTGCTGACCGAACTGGAGGCTTTGGGCGCCACACGGGGTGGTTATGCCAAGGAGGGCGGTGGCGGGGTCAAGAAGGTGGCGGAACTCCTCAACATGATGAGCCGCGACCTCTCCGACAAGCTGCTGGCTTACCTGGACGAAGAGGACAACCCCCTGGCGGAGGAAGTGCGCAAGGAGATGTTCTTGTTCGAGGATCTGCTGCTCATGGACGACAAGAGCTTCCAGACCCTGCTGCGGGAGGTCAACAACGACGAGCTGCTTTCGGCCCTCAAGGGTTCCGACGACCGGCTCAAGGAGAAGTTCTTCCAGAACATGTCCGAACGGGCCGCCGAAATGCTGCGGGAGGACCTGGAGATGATGGGACCGGTGAAAGTCGCCGACGTGGAAGGGGCGCAACAGGCCATCCTCAAGGCGGCGCGTCGTCTGGAGGCCGAAGGCGCCATTGTCATCATGGGCAAGGGCACCGACGACGTGGTGCTGTAGTCTTTTTCATCAACGCATGACAAGGAAACCGTAAACCGTGTCCGAGACCATGGGTGAGATCATCAAGGCGGATGCCGCAGCCGGGGAGTTTCGTCGGGTGGGGATCCAGGAGCTGCTCGACGCTCCCCAGACCAGCAAGCGGGAACATTTCTTGCGTTTTCGTCCGGATGGTCGGCTGCCGGTGGTCACGCCTCCCAAAAAGGAGCCGGAAATCTCCCAGGAAGAGCTTCAGGCCCGTCGTCTGGAGCAGATGGAACGGGAGGTGTATCAACGGGTCTTCGCCGCCGCCGAGTCCGCCGGTCTGAAGGCCGGCGAGGAGCGCATGGAGCGGGAGATTCAGGCCATGCTGCCCCGGCTCGAAGGGGTGCTGGCCAACCTGGAACAACTGCATGTGCGGGTTCTGGCCTCCTCCGAACGTTATCTGGTGGAGACCGCCTTGATCGTGATCCGGGAGCTTTTGGCCACGGAACTGTCGATCCATCCCGAGGTGGTGGCTGCCCGGGTCAAGCGCATTCTCTCCCGCGCCGCCGGACGCAAACAGATCGTCATCCGGGTTTCGCCGGGCAATGCCCAGGTGTTGTCCCGTCTGAAAGGGTTCGCCAACCTGCGCATCGAGGCCGACGAACTGCTTTCTCCGGGCGCGGTCCACCTGGAAAGCGATTTCGGCGGCATGGAGGACAATCTGGAGCAGCAGCTCAAAGAGGTGGAGCTGTCCATGCGGGAATATCTGCAAGAGCGTCTGGACGCCATCGGTGTGGAGGAGATCTCCGCCCTGGCCCATGACGCGGCCACTGTCGCAGCGGCGCGCCAGCCACATCCCCTGGCGCCCGATCCGGGGAGCGAGCCCGTTCGGGTCGGGCGCGTCGCGCGACAGCCGGCCCCTTCTCCACCCCCCGTCCCCGCGCCGGAGTGGGAGGCCGGGAGCGATGACTCCTGGTCCACAACCGATGACGGGCATGACGGGGAGGAGATGGATTCTTCCCTGGAAGGCCTGTTGGGAGAGGTATCATGAATTTCTCCGTGGAACTGCCCTGGCGGGAGTATCAGGAGTCGGCCCTGCGGGGGGTGGGCATGCAGCGTACCGGCAAGGTCTCCCAGGTGCTGGGACTCCTGATCGAAGGATCCGGACCTTCGGCATCCATTGGCGATATGTGCGAGGTATTCCCGGATGACGGCTCTCCGGCCATCCGGGCCGAGGTGGTGGGATTTCGCAGCGACGCGCTGCTGCTGATGCCCCTGGGGGCCATCAAGGGGATTCATCCCGGCAGCCTGATCGTCTCCCGTGGTCGCACCGAAATGGTGCCCGTGGGGGATGGCCTGCTGGGTCGGGTACTCGGTCCCACCGGCGAGCCCATCGACAATGGACCCCCGTTGCACCTGTCCGAATTCACCGAGTTGCACGCCGAACCCATCAATCCGTTGCAAAGACGACGCATCACCGACACCCTGGATCTGGGGGTGCGGGTGATCAACGGTCTGTTGACCGTGGGACGGGGACAGCGCATCGGCATCTTTTCCGGTTCCGGCGTGGGCAAAAGTACTCTGCTGGGCATGATGGCCCGTTATACCGAAGCCGAGGTCAACGTCATTGGGCTGATCGGCGAACGTGGACGCGAGGTGGTGGAGTTTCTGGAAAAGGATCTTGGTCCGGAGGGCATGGCCCGTTCGGTGGTGGTGGTGGCCACATCGGATCAGCCGCCTTTGCTGCGTCTGCGGGCCGCCCATCTGGCCACGGCCATTGCCGAATATTTCCGCGCCCGCCAGAAACATGTCCTGCTGCTCATGGACTCTTTGACCCGTTTCGCCATGGCGCAACGGGAGGTGGGGCTGGCCCGGGGTGAACCCCCCACCAGTCGCGGTTATCCCCCGTCCACCTTCATGCTCCTGCCGCGCATTCTGGAGCGGGCCGGTCGGGACAGTGGCGTGGGCAGCATCACCGGACTGTATACCGTCTTGATGGAAGGCGACGACATTCAAGACCCCATCGTGGACGCGGTGCGTGGTATCCTCGACGGCCATATCGTGTTGTCCCGGGATCTGGCTTCGGCCAACCATTATCCGGCTGTGGACGTGTTGGGATCCTTGTCCCGTTTGATGTCGGATCTGGCGGGAGAAACCCAGAAAGCCTGGGCCGGTCAGTTGCGGGAATCTTTGGCTTCCTATACCCAGGCCGAGGACATGATCAACATCGGCGCTTACATCCAGGGCTCCAACCCCCGGATCGATCTGGCGTTGAAGCTGATCAAACCCATCCGCGATTATTTGCGTCAGCCGGTCTCCCAGGGGTGTTCCATGGAAGACAGCGTGCGTCAGTTGGGCCGCATCTTCGCCAACATCTCCCAATCCGCCCGGGCGGCTTGACGTTTCTTATTGCAGGGGTCCGGGGACCGGCACGGTCCCCGGCTAGAGGTTTGGAGACAGAGTCTCCAAAGATTTTGATTTTATCTTTATTCCGCGCAGCGAAAAAACGCCGTTACAGCATGCCCAACACCCCCGGCAGCCACAAGGAGAGGCCGGGCCAGTAGGTGACCAGAATCAGGAACGCCAACATGGCGATCATCCAGGGCAGACAGGCCACGGTCACTTCGGTGAGTCCCATGCGGGTGATGCCGCTGGCGATGTAGAGGTTCAGGCCCACCGGCGGGGTCACCATGCCGATTTCCATGTTGACGGTGAGGATGATGCCGAAATGGATCGGATGGATTCCCAGGCCCATGGCCACGGGAAACATCAATGGCGCCATGATGAGAATGATGGAGGACGGCTCCATGAAATCCCCGGCGATCAGCAGGATGATGTTCACGGCCAGCAGGAACAGCACCGGACCGAAACCCATACTCAGCATCCAGGCGCTCATGGCCTGGGGAATGTTTTCGTAGGTGAGCAGAAACGAGAACAGGATGGCGTTGGTGATGATGTACAGCAGCATGGCGCTCAAGTTGGCGGACTCCAGGAGCACCCGGGGGGTATCGGAGAGTTTCAGATCCCGATGGACGAACACCGCCACGAAAAACGAGTAGACCGCGCTCACCGCCGCCGCTTCGGTGGCGGTGAAGAGGCCGGAATAGATCCCCCCCATGACCACGAAGATCAGGGACAATCCCCACACGCTTTCCCGGAAGCTGGCCCAGCGCACGGCCCACGAAGCCTTGGGTTGACGGGGATAGCCGAAGCGTCGCGCCCGTTCCCATGTGACCGCCCCGAGCAGCAGGGCCAGCACTACGCCGGGGATCAGTCCGGCCATGAACAACGCCCCCACCGAGGTGCTGGTGGAGACGGCGTACATCACCATGACGATGGAGGGGGGAATCAGGATGCCCAGGGCGCCGGCGGTGGTGATGACGCCGGTACCGAATTCCACGGGAAAGCCGGCCCGGACCATGGCGGGGATCAGGATGGCGCCGATGGCCACCACCGTGGCCGGTGAGGAGCCGGAGATGGCGGCGAACAGGGCGCAGGAGAGCACACCCGCCAGACCCAGGCCGCCGTGCAGATGACCCACCATGGCGCTGGCGAAGCGGATCATGCGTCGCGCCACTCCCCCATGGGTCAGGAAGTTTCCCGCCAGGATGAAAAAGGGGATCGCCATGATCTCGAAGCGTTCGATGCCGGTGAACAGCTTGAGGGCCACCGCCTCGATGGGCACGTTGGTCAGGCCGAACAGGTAGATCAGCACCGTCAGCCCCAGGGCGATGGAGATGGGCATGCCGGTGGCCAGCAGCACGGCCAGCAGGCCGAAGATGATCATCGTGGTCATGGGCTGTCGGTCCGTTCGGGCAGTCCGGCCACGTGGACGTGGTCCGCATGGGGCAGGGTATGGGTAAGCTGAAAGCGGCGGGCCACCTGCAGGAAACGGAAGCACATCAGGTAGGATCCCAGAGGAATACAAAGATAGATCAGCCACATGGGAAGTTCCATGTCCGGGGAGGACTGATCGGTTTTGCTGATGGCCAGCACAAAATGGGCACCCAGTGTGCCGATGATGGCGGTGAACAGGGCACCGCTCCACAGTCCCAGCAGCACGATGCGGTGGTGCCAGGGTTCGGCCAGACGGTTGACCAGCACATCCACCCCCACGTGAACCCCGGTGCGTACCCCGTAGGCCGCGCCGAACTTGGCCATCCAGATGAACAGATAGATGCACAGTTCCTGGGCCCAACTGGTGCTGAACCCGGATAGAAAACCATGCAGGGCGGGGATCCCCATGGCATAACGATGCACCACCGCCACGAAGATGATCAACGTGGCGGCGGCCATCAGGACCATGATCAACCCTTCTTCCAGGTGATCCAGCAGGCGGGAGATGCTCAAGGTGCGAGGTCCGTTCAGGGGTGCGGATGAAGGGTCAGGTCATGGTTTGCCGGTATCGAAACCGGTCTCTTTCTGGATGGATTGGATCAGTTCTCCGCCGATGCGGCTGGCCATTTCCTGATGGACCTTGGCTAGTGACAGTTTCCAGGCGGTGCGTTGGGCGTTGGTCAAGGTGAGAATCTGGGTCTTGCCCGATTGACGTACCGCTTCCAGGGCTTTGTCGTTTTCCTGTTTGGCGATTTGGTTGGCGTAGACCGTGGCATCCGCCATGGCCCGGTCCAACTGGCTGCGGATGTCCGCCGGCAGGGCGTCCCAGAAGGGCTTGTTGACGATGACCGCGTAACCCAGATAACCATGATCCGTCAGGGTCATGAATTTTTGCACTTCATGCATTTTCTGGGTATAGAAGTTGGAGACCGGATTTTCCGTGCCATCCACCACGCCGGTTTGCAAGGCTTGATAGACTTCGGAGAAGGCCATGACCTGGGGGTTGGCCCCGAGGGCGCGCATCTGGGCATCCAGAACCTTGGAGGACTGGATGCGCATTTTGAGGCCATGCATGTCCGTCGGTTCTTTGAGGGATTTGTTGGCGCTCATTTGCTTGAAGCCATTGTCCCAGTAGGCCAGACCCAGAATCCCCTTGGCGGTGAGCTTGCCCAGCAGGGATTGACCGATGGGACCATAGGTCACCTTGTGCAACTGTTCGTAGTTGTCGAACAGGAACGGCAGATCGAAAACCTCGAACTCCTTCACCCCCAAAGGACCGAATTTGGCCAGGGAGGGGGCGAGCATTTGCACGGTACCCATTTGCAGGGCTTCCAGCTCTTCTTTGTCCTTGAAAAGTTGGCTGTTGGGATAGATTTCCACCTTGACCCGGTTGCCGGTGTAGCTGGCGGCCAGATCGCGGAATTTCTCGGCGGCCTTACCTTTGGGGGTGTCGATGGCCACCACGTGGCTGAATTTGATTTGAATCGGGTCAGCCGCCTGGGCCGGACCGCTGAACGCGACCCATGCCATGGCCATAACGCCGATGCCAATCTGCCATGCACGCATATTCAGGGTTCCTCTCGAAGGATATGTGGATGATGGGGCGAGATTATAAGTGCAGCATGCCGATAATCCGCACGTCCGTCAAGGTGATTACCAGGTCAATCGCATTTGGGATTTGTTTGACATAAAGGCAAAGGCTTGCCATAGGTCTCATGTTGTCAGATCAAGTCTTGATAAGTACACGGCATGGCACGCTTGATCGCTAGCGGTTGGCGGCGGAATGGTGTATCGAGCGACTTTGTCCGGCGTTTGATGCTGTCGGGCGGGTTTCCCACACTCGGAACCAAAATCTGTATTGTTGATTATGAACGGATACGTTATCTTTTCATTCCTGGTCGGAGGGGATGGCGTGGCCCCTTTCAATCACACCACGCGGAAATTCTATTCGGAGTCATAACAAGGCATGGACATTAAACAGATTCAGTTCCGAAAGCCGGTGTTTGATCGCCTGGTTCTGGAACCGTTGCTGCAGATGGATCCCATGTTGGTGCTCGTCTTTGCCGACAAGAAATATCTTATGGATCCCGCAGTCGTATCTGGGTTGAATGAAGCCTTTCTTGATGTGCCTTGTGTGGGTGTTTCGACCGCGGGTGAAATTTCCAATCAGGGGATGGGCAACGAATCGTGCGTGGTGACGGCCATGCGTTTTGCTCACGGCAGCGTGCGGGTGGCGACGGCGGAGGTCATGACTTTGGAGGAGTCCCGGCAGGCCGGCGTGACGGTTGGTAAAGGGGTGTCGGGGGCTGACTTGCGTGCGGTGCTGCTCTTTGCACCCGGATTGTCAGTCAATGGCTGCGCCCTGATCGACGGATTGTGCAGCATCGTGGGCGATGAGATGGAAATCGTCGGCGGATTGGCCTGCGAATCGGGCCTCATTCGACAAACCCTGGTGATGTCTTCGTCTGAGGTTTCCGCGCGGCGTGTGGTCGCCGTGGGACTGTACGGCGACCACTTGGCGATCCGTCGATGTTCCCAAGGCGGATGGGTTCCTTTTGGTCCCATGCGCAAAGTGACACGCTGCGAGGGTTCTGTGCTGCTGGAACTCGACGGAGAACCAGCACTGGATCTCTACAGTCGTTATCTGGGGGAATACGCCAGGGAATTGCCCGATTCCGGGTTGCGTTTCCCGTTCGAAATGCACCATGACAGACCCTGCTCCACGGATCCCGGCGTGATTCGTACGGTTCTCGACGTGGACCGATCCCGTGGCGGATTGATTCTGGGCGGGGATGTTGACCCGAACGGTTATGTGCGCCTCATGCATGTCACCAGCGCCAAAATGGTGAGCGGCGCCGGTCAGGCGGCAGATTGCGCGCAGGAGCCACAGATGATCAGGAGTCCTGGATTGGGCTTGTTGATCAGTTGCGTGGGTCGCAAACTCATCATGGGCGATCAAATTGTCGAGGAACTGGAGATGGTCCGTGACAGACTGGGTCGTCAGCATACCGTGACAGGATTCTATGCCCACAGTGAAATCGGTCCTTTGGGAGCCACCCGAACCTGTGCGCTGCATAACCTGACCATGACCATTGCCCTGATCACCGAGGATGTTTGAACGATGCATCGTCTTTTGCAACGGCAACTGCAAAAAGCCTTGGGATTGGATGATGATGGTGATGTCGATGCCTGGTTGGCACAAAGGACGGACTCGTACCAGGAAGACAGTCAGGCGCGGTTGTCGGGACTGGATGTCATGGGTTTCTTGCGCGGTGTCAACGCCACCTATGAACGTTATGAACGTGACATCGCCTTGTGTGACCGCAGCCTGAATCTCTCTTCGGAGGAGTTGCATCAACTCAACGAACGTCTGCATCGCGAGTTGTTGTCGCAATCCAAGGTGTTGGCATCGTTGCGTCAGACGGCCAACCAGTTGTTGATGGCCAGCGGACAGCCTCTGTTGGAAGAGGATTTCGGCGGGTTGGAATATCTCACCCAGTTGATGTCCCAAATGGTGCAACAAAGGGAGCAAACGCAAAAAGATCTGGAGGAGACCCTCTTCCAGATGAAACGTGTCATCATCGAGAAGGCGGCCAACGCCATTGTCACCATGGACGCCACCGGGAGGATACACTCTTTCAACGCTGCCGCGGAACGATTGTTCGGTTATGCCGCGGATCAGATCGTCGGACAAAGCGTCAAGCGGTTGATGCCCGCACACTATCATGCGGCCTACGATCAAAGCCTGACGAGCTACCTGGAGACCGGTATCCGTCACATCATCGGCGTGGCCACGGAGTTGGAAGGCTCCCGGTCCGATGGCAGCACGGTTCCCGTCGAGTTGACGGTCAGCGAGATGGTGGTGGGTGGTGCGCGCATGTTTGTGGGCATCATGATGGATATCACCTTGCGCAAACAATCCGAAAACCGTCTGCGTCACAGCGAAGCCACGGTCCGGGCGATTGTCGAAACCGCAGTCAATGGCATCATCACCATCGATGCGACGGGTACGGTACGTTTGTTCAATCCGGCGGCGGAAACCCTGTTCGGCTACCAAGCGGAAGAGGTCATCGGCCAGAACATCAAAATGCTCATGCCTTCCCCGTATCGAGAGTCCCATGACGGCTATTTGCGCCGCTATCTGGAAAGCGGCGCGCGCACCATCATCGGGGTCGGTCGGGAGGTGGAAGGGCGACGACGCGATGGGGCGACGTTTCCTTTGAATCTGGCGGTCAGTGAGTTGGGGATCGGCGATGAACGGATGTTCGTCGGCATCCTCACCGATTTGACCTCCCGCAAGGCGGTGGAACAGGCTCTGATCGATGCCAGGGAACTGGCGGATCAGGCCAATCGTCTCAAGGGAGATTTCCTGGCCAACATGAGCCATGAAATCCGCACACCGATGAATGCCATCATGGGGATGACCCATCTGGCCCTGCAAACCCATCTGACGGACAAACAGCGGGAATATCTGAGCAAGATTCAATACTCCGCCCGCAATCTGCTGGGCATTCTCAACGACATCCTCGACTTTTCCAAAATCGAGGCCGGCAAACTGACCATGGAGCATATCGAGTTCCGGCTGGATGAGGTGTTGGACAACCTGGTCAACATGATTGGCACCAAGGCGGAAGAAAAAGGATTGCTTCTGGAGGTCTCCCGTGCCGAGTCGGTTCCGGAGGTACTGGTGGGCGATCCGTTGCGTCTGGGACAGGTGCTGATCAATCTTGGCAACAATGCGGTCAAGTTCACCGAAACGGGTCACATCCGGCTCTCCGTGGCGCGCGTGGAAGACGCGCATGCACGGATTCGGCTGAGCTTCACCATTCAGGATACCGGGATCGGCATGAGCGAGGAGCAACGGGAAAAGCTGTTCCAGGCTTTCATCCAGGCGGACTCTTCCACGACGCGTCGATATGGGGGAACCGGTCTGGGGCTCTCCATCTGCAAACGGCTGGTTTCGCTGATGGGAGGTGAGATCCAGGTGGAGAGCCACCCCGGAAGCGGCAGTACCTTTCGTTTTACCGCGTTGTTCGATGGAGAGGGATTCGCCACGGGAAGCGCCGCCCGGGAAGCTGGACGATCCAGGCGTCACAAAAGTACCACCAAAAGATGGGACGGAGAGGCCATCCATGGCATTCTGGGTGCGCATGTGCTGCTGGTCGAAGACAACCGGATCAACCAGCAGGTCGCCACGGAGTTGCTGGAGTCCAACGGTCTGTTCGTGACCCTGGCCAGCAACGGCCTGGAGGCGCTGGAGTGGCTGGGCCGAAAATCGTTTGATCTGGTGTTGATGGATGTGCAGATGCCCAAAATGGATGGGTATGCGGTGGCACGGGAGATGCGCCGTGATCCCCGTTGGCACAACCTGCCCATTCTGGCCATGACCGCGCATGTCATGGCCGGGGATCGGGAAAAATGTCTGGCAGCGGGCATGGATGACCATATTGCCAAGCCGATTGATCCCGACCTGCTTTTCGAGGCGCTGGTGAGCTGGATTGCCGCAGGCAGGCGCGAGGGGCAACCCGGATGCCCTTCGCCCGACGCGGTGCCGGAAAAACGCTTGCCCAAGGGCCTGACAGCCATCGATATCACCGCCGGAGTCCGGAAAACCGGAGGGAAAGCAAGTTTCTTCAAGAAACTGCTACTGGAATTTTATAAGGATTATCATGATATTGCCTCTCGCATGCGGCATCTTGTGACTTGCGGGGATGGCGCCGGAGCGTTGCGACTGGCCCATACGCTCAAGGGGGTGGCCGGTTCCCTGGGGGCACTCCCTCTTGCCCAGGCGGCCATGGAATTGGAAACCTGTCTAAACACAGGACAATGCCATGCCGACGCGGCGGAACTGACCTTGCTGGAACAGCGGGCAACCGCGTTGTGGGCAGAACTCGCCCCTTGGGTACACGAACAGGTCTCCACTCCCGTCATCCCCACCCACCGCACGGAGACGATCCTTGTGAACATGGACGAGATGACCCACCGTGTTCAAGAGTTGGTCCGTCTGTTGCGTTCGGGTCATTCTAAAAGTAGCGCAAAACTGGCCGAATTGCGGGGCATGGCCGGTGATCCGACCGGCGGACCTCTGGTGGAGATGGCTGCCCGGATTGAAGAGTACGAATTTGACGCGGCGTTGGCATGTCTGTTGGATTGGGCCGGTTCCTTACAGATCAGAACCCCGGAAGGAGCGTGAATCATGGAAGAAAATCGCATGACCCTGCTGCTTGTCGATGACGAACCGTTCAATTTGCATCTGCTCCAGGAGTTGTTGGAACCGGATTATGATCTTTTGCTGGCCAAGAACGGCGAACAGGCCTTGCAGCGGGTGCGGGCCGTGCCGCCACCCGATCTGATCCTGCTGGACATCATGATGCCGGAGGTGGATGGCTATCAGGTCTTGGAACGGTTGCAGGCCGATCCGACCACACAAAAAATTCCGGTCATTTTCATCACAGCCATGGGAGATGTGGCGGACGAAGCCAAGGGGTTGTCGCTCGGAGCTGTCGATTACATCAGCAAGCCCATCTCCCTGGCGATTGTGGAGGCGCGGGTCAAGACCCATCTGGCCTTGCGGAAAAGCATGGTCGCTTTGCAAGAACTGAATGCCCAACTGGAGAGCAAAAACGACCAGCTTTCCAAATTGAACACCATTTTGCAGAACATGGCCATGCGGGATGGCCTGACCGGGATTCCCAATCGACGCCATTTTGATCAATATCTGGAGCAGGAGTGGAACCGTGCGTCGCGGGATCACGCTGACTTGTCATTGATCTTGATGGATATCGATTTTTTCAAACCATTCAATGACCACTATGGACATGCCGAGGGAGACGAGTGCCTCAAACAAGTGGCGCGGGCCCTGGCAGACGCCATGCCCAGGAGCGTGGATCTGCTGGCCCGTTATGGAGGCGAGGAGTTTGTGTGCGTGTTGCCTGACACCAATCTGGATGGCTTGATCGTGGTTGGCAACAAGCTGCGTGAGACCATCCATGCACTTGGTTTGCCCCACCATCATTCAAAAGTGGCCGATCATGTCACCATCAGCATGGGCGGTGTAAGTATGATCCCCTCCCGTGACCTCCCCCCCGCATCCCTGGTGAAAGCGGCTGACGACCGGTTGTATCAGGCCAAGGCGGCGGGACGGGACCGGTTGGTGTGCTGAGCGGAGGGCAACAGACTGCAAGGTATTGTAGGGCCTCCTCAAAAAGCCTCCGCCGCGATCATCGGCCTACCCTGTGGTAATCGCCGCCGATCCCCCATTTTTTGCACCAAAGCTTGCCAGGCGACCATTCGAGTCGGCAGGCTGGCGAATACCACGTTGAGAGATGGCCGATTCAGGGCAAAAAAGAACCTGACCAACAGGTTCAGGTTCATCACCAGGAAAACATCCAAACTGGCGCTCAATTTGGCACCAAATTCCACAGCCACACCTGCCTTGCCTCGGATATCCGACCGATCTTGGGCTGCTCAATGAGGCACGGGAGATCAGTGAACGTTTGATAGGGAGAAGGACTCCTTGATTTGGATGATCTCCGGCAAGATTGTGATAAATTTCAGAACCAGGTCAGGATCGAACACGGTGCCTGCGCCGCGCTGGATTTCGTTGATTGCCTCTTCCACACTCCAGGGTTGTTTGTAGGGACGCTGGGAGGTAAGGGCATCGAATACGTCGGTCACGCAACAGATGCGGCCCATGAGAGGAATCTTTGCGCCCGCCAAGCCATAGGGATAACCGTTACCATCCCATCTTTCGTGGTGGGTAACGGCAATAAGATGGGCGGTGTACAATAAAACGGAAGGCTCTTTGTCCAGAAGGTGCCCTCCCAGAACGGTGTGGGTTTTCATGATGGAAAACTCTTCGGCGGTCAGTTTTCCCGGTTTCAGAAGAATACTGTCCGGGATACCGATCTTGCCCACATCGTGCATGGGGGCGGCATTGAGCAATAGTTCCTGATCGTGGACGGACAGGCCTGCGGCCCGTCCCAGCAAGGCGGAATACTGGCTCATGCGTATGATGTGGTTTCCGGTTTCGTTGTCTCGGTATTCCGCAGCCTGACCGAGCCGCCGAATGATCTCCAACCGGGTGCGGAGCAGCTCCAGCTTGCTTTTCGTCAGTGCCTGGGCCGTGCGTGCACTGCGCAGGATATAGCGTGCCCGGTGGCCCAGCAGGCTCCAGTTGATGGGCTTGGTGATAAAATCGGTGGCCCCCAGCTGATAGGCCAGATCGATCGAGGTGACATCGTGCAGACTTGTGGCCATGACGATGGGCAGATGCTCCATGCCTTTGTGCTGACGGATGGTCTGACACAGGGCAAATCCATTCATTCGGGGCATCACCACATCGGAGATCACCAAGTCGGGATGATCGCTTTGCACCATCTCCCAGGCCTGCATGCCATCTTCGGCCTCTATCACGTTGAAGCCGTATTGCTCCAAGACCTCTCGCATAGGCAATCGTTGTACGTCCTCGTCATCGACGATCAATATGGAATGTTTTTTAATGCTAACTGTCGGTTCGCACACCGCATTCTCCTGTCCGTGTGGCTGCATAACAAGTTGTTCAAGGCATGCCTGGTTTCGGAAAAAACCGGACCGATTTGTTGCAAATGCCGATGCACCAGCGCCAGATTGCTATGGTGTTTTTCCATGTTCCATCCCAGTTCGGCCAACCGCGCCGCCCCCATGGTGAGGCTGGAGGATTTCAGGGTATGGGCCGTGGTTCTCACACTCTCCGGGTCGTTTCGTTCCAGAGCCTGTTCCAATGCGACCAGCAGTTTCGGTATGCTCGCCATGTAGTGTTTCACCATCTTGTGAAACAGTTGGTTATCTCTTTTCTGGACCAATTCCAGAATGCGCTCCAAAACAATTCGGTCCAAAATAGGAATGGCAGGTATGGCAGACCCATTGGTCGGGTTGTCGGGTTGCGGGGCAGACAGCAACGTCGCCTGTGGCGGCTTCGGATGTGGGTTGGAGGCTGATCTGGCGGTTGGCTTCTGCGTATTGGTGCCGTCGCGTGTCTGTGGCATCCAACGATGCAGGATGGCTCCCAGATCCGCTTGGCTAAAAGGTTTGCGTAAATAGTCGTCCATGCCGGCCTCCTTGCATTGCTGCCGACTCTGCTCCAACACGTGGGCGGTCAACGCAATGATGGGAGTGTGCGGATGCCCGGCATCGACTTCCCATTGACGCAGACGCCTGGTCGTCTCGAAACCATCCAGAATGGGCATTTCGCAATCCATGAAAATGGCATCGAAGTGGGGATCCGTCTCTCGCACGAGGTTGATGGCCCGTTGTCCATTGCTGACCACCATCACCTGGCAACCGAACAGTTCCAGGGTCGCCTGCGCCACCTCCTGGTTGACCAGGTTGTCCTCCACCAGGAGGACGCGACCTGTGAAATGGAGGTTGTCCGGGGTATACGGTTGTTGGATGGCATGCCAGCTTTCGATCTCCTGTCGATCACTCTGCTGCTGCTTGCCGAAACGGGCGGTAAACCAGAAGCACGAACCACGGCCAGGAACACTGTCCACCCCCAGTTCTCCATCCATCATGACTACCAGGCGCCGGGTGATGGCCAGTCCCAATCCGGTGCCACCAAATTTGCGTGAGATGGATGGCTCTTCCTGGGAAAATACCTGAAACAGATGCTGCTGGAACTCCGGAGAGATGCCGATGCCCGTATCGGTCACCTGGAATCGGAACAGGACATCCGCATCCCGTTCCTTCTCGACCTCCACCGACATGCTGACCGATCCATCTTCGGTGAACTTGATGGCATTACCCATCAGATTGAACAGGATCTGGCTAAGGCGGTAGGGATCCCCCAGCAGATGCGCAGGCAGACCGGTGAGTGGCTTGAGATGCAAGTCCAACCCCTTACTTTTGACCCGTTCCGCGAACATGTCGATGATGTCGTGGATCACTACGTCCAGGTCGAAGCGCAACAGTTCCAGAACCAATTGGCCCGCCTGGATTTTGGAGAGATCCAGGATGTCGTTGATGATGCGCAGCAAGGTGCGTCCGGAGCGATGGATGGTTTGCATATAATGATATTGTTGCTCCGTCAACGGGGTGGTTCTCAGGAGCAGGTCGGTCATTCCCAATATACCGTTCATGGGGGTGCGGATTTCGTGACTCATGGTGGAAAGAAAATCGCTTTTGGCCTGGGCGGCAACTTCCGCTCTCTGTCTGGCTTTGGATAATTCTTCTTCGATCTGTCTGCGCTTGGTGATGTCCCGGAAGGAGACGACCGCCCCGCGCACTTCTCCAGCTCGGTGGATGGGCGAGGCGATCATGGCCACCGGAAAGCTGTGGCCATCCTGATGCCAAAGCAACTCCTCCTCCGACGTGACCACCCGGCCTTGATGCAGCACTTCACGCAAAAAGCAGTCGGCCGGAGGATAGGGAGAACCATTGGCCCGCGTATGGTGAAACAGGGTATGGGAGGATTTTCCAAGCACCTCTGCCTCGCTCCACCCTAGGATCGTCAGGGCGGTGGGGTTGATGAAGGTGATCACTCCGGCCCAATCGACCACATACAGCCCTTCGCCCAGGGTGGCGGTGATTTCCCGCAACTTGTCCCGTTCCAGTTGCAGTTCGGATTGGATTTGCTCCCGTTCCTGGATTTCCCGGCTCAACAGGGCGTTGGTCTTCCGGAGGGATTCTTCCACTTCCATGCTTTTTCTGCGATTCCGGTAGCCTTCGATGATTTGCGCGCAGGCGGAAACGACCGGTCCCAGGTGCATCACCAGTTCTTGGTGATATCCTTGCGGCCGATTGGCCAACCCCAGCATCCCCACCAATTTTTCCCGGCGTTTGATGGGTATGCCCAAAAAGGCGTGGAACGTCGGATGGGCATCAAACAGAGCGGACCATTGTGGGTCTTTGGCCGGATCATTGATGATCAGTGGATGACCGTCCTGCACGCAGTCGCCATAAATCGCGCACATGCGGGTAAAAAGATCTTCCTCCCGGGGGTGGTTGGCCAAGCTCTGAAAGCAAATGGGGCCTTGCTCCTCCGACGTGATTTCAGCAATGCATCCGTGGGTGCTGCCGGTCAATTTCAGAATTTCCCGCAGGAGATCGTTAAACAGGGCATCAGGTTGCGATTCCTCGATGAACAGGTTCTGGATGCGGTTGATGCACTCCAGTTGGGTTTTGGCCGCCAGGAGTTCCAGAGCCATGGATCTTGGGGCGGTAATGTCTTGCATTTGCACCACGAAATGGCAGGTCTGATCCTCCCAATCCCGCACCAGAAAAACGCTCAACAGCACCTGCACGATGTGACCATCCTTGTGGAGATAGCGTATTTCCATGGGGTGTGGGGGGATGTCCTCTGTCAGTATTCGGTGCAAATATTTTTTGCCGAGGTGCAGATCTTCCTCATGGAGGATGCTTTGCATGTCGATGGACAGCAGTTCTTCATCCCGATAGCCGAGGATGGCACAAAGCGACTGATTCACTTCGAGAAAGCGGCCTTGTTCCGAGACGAGAGCCGTTCCCATGGTGGCTTTCTCGAAAAGCTCAAGAAAAATTTTATAGTTTAATGACGCACATCCATCATCATTCTTATAATTAATGTTTTGTATGCGAATGGACATTTTTCGTTAACTCCTTAGTCTAAAGTATAATAATCTACTTGTTGCAGCATGTTGAATAATTCGGACTTCTGAAATGGTTTGGAGAGATAGTGTGTGCTGCCGGCTTGCTGACTGCGCATTTTTTCTTCTTCCATGGCGTGGGCTGACAGTACGATGATCGGTATGGGATTTCGTCTTGAGGTCTGCTCCCATTGACGGATCTGCCGGGTGGCGGTGTGGCCGTCCATAATCGGCATCTGCACATCCATAAAGATCACATCGAAATGATCCTCCTTCACCCGATCGAGGGCCTCCTTGCCATTGTTCACCATGACCACCTGATGCGACGTTTGCATCAGATAGGCCTCGAACAGGACCTGATTTTCCTCGACATCTTCTGCCAGCAGGATGCGCAAGTTTTTTGTGTTGCTTGGCGGTAGGTGCGCCACAGACGTGACCGTGGCTACCGGAGAGGCCGCCCGTCGCATAGGCAGTGTGCAAAAGAATGTACTACCCTGATTGGGTTGGCTTTCCACCCAGATGCGTCCTCCCATCAGTTCCACCAGTCGCCGGCAGATCGCCAATCCCAAACCTGTTCCGCCATAGGAACGGCTGATCCGTGCGTTGGCTTGACTGAATTGGTCAAAGATGTGTGCCATTTGTTCCGGGGCAATGCCTATGCCGGTATCGACCACCTTGAACAACAGGCATTCGGGCTCCTGCGGATGGGGGAGCATGCTCACCGTCACGCCTCCCTGGTGGGTGAATTTGATCGCATTGCCCAGCAGATTGATCAAAACCTGACGTACCCGGCCATCATCCCCCAGAATGGTGTCCGGGATCTCCGCGCTCACCACCTCTTCCAGCGTCAACCCCTTGTCCATGGCGGGCATCCGCATCATTTGCATGGTTTCCTTCAACATTTGACGGGGGGAGAAGGGCGTGTCGACCAAAGCGATGCCTCCCGCCTCAATGCGTGAGAAATCCAGGATGTCGTTGATCACCACCAACAAGGCCTTGCCAGACTGATGCATGATCTTGGCAAAACGATGTTGTTGGGGGGTAAGTTTGGATTCCAGCAGCATTTCGGCCAAGCCCAGCACCACGTTCATGGGGGTACGGATTTCGTGGCTCATGGCGGCCAGGAAATCTCCTTTGGCGCGACTGGCCTCTTCGGCCTGTTGCTGGGCCTGAAGCAAGGCTTTTTCCATCAACCGACGCTCTGTGATGTTGGTAAAAATCCATACTCTGCCAACCATGCCGTTTTTGCACAGCAAGGGGGCGGAATAACGATCAAAAATTCGGCCATCCTTAAAGTGCAACGTGTCGCGATCGATGGTGTCGGACTGATTGATTTCCCGCACCCGATGCAGAAAAGCAGCCGGCTTTTCCACCTGCGAGAGCACACGTCTGAGCCATGCGTGATCCCGTGGTTTCGAGTCGGTATCGGCAAGCCGCCACATCTCCCGGAAACGGGTGTTGGCGCGCAAAATTTTGCCATTCGTGGATAGCATCAGCATGGCGTCGCGTGTGGATTCGAAGGCCGCTTTCATCAAATCTTTATTTTTGCATACTTTAATTTTATTTTTATCGTTTTTATGTGAATTTTGGATATTTCCGATCATGGGTGAGCAGTTCGGCAGATCCGTTCGCAAGGTCTTCATCCTCATCCTCCTCGGGTAAAACAAATTTTCTCTGTCATTTTTTGGGTTCGGTATTTGAGCTTCGTTAAATCAAGATATGCTGAAAAATGAAAACAAACAATCATAGGATCTATGATTTTCATGTAGAGGATATTCGATAAATATGTAGTACTTTATTCCGATATCCCCTCATTTTTTCGTTTTACGCGTAGATTTTTTTCAAGATGCCAATTTTGAGTCCCCCGGAAACAGTCGACTTTGGAGCATTTTTTGTCCTGCACGATGGCGGCGATTGTGGTGTTATCTATTCATAATTATATAATAAAAACAACGTTATATGCGCTGAATGTTCCGTTTGATGGACCGCCAAGTTCGTTTGGTTCAAACGCATTTCCGGATGCCGGATGAGCATCATCATCTTCCGCACGCAGGTGTTGCCAATGCTCCCAAAGGGTTATTTTTTCGAGCTATATTATGCCACACTGGGGCGTCCGAACACGCCGGGGCCATTCTGGTGCCGCATTCTGAGGCCGTGGGAGCGACCTTCGACGAAGTGACGACCAGATCATCAAGGCTCTTGGATTGAACAGGGGTCAGCAGTGGCAGGATTCGGCAGTTTTCCGCTCCAACATGGCTAATTTTGGCCTCATCAAAAAGCCCCTACCGCGATCATGGGCCTACCCTGTGGTAGCCGTGGCAGGCCCACAGTCACTTCGTTGAGCCGCCCAAGATCGGTCGGATAGCGAATGGTTTGTTCCGTCATCGATTGCGGGTTTATTCTCTTAATATTAATTGTATCTGTTATAGTATAATTTAAATTTTAATAAATTTGCATCCAAACTATAGATTGATACAAAGCCTTTAAAAATATTTATAAATATATTGACTTGATGTGTATTAAACAATAATTATATAGAGAAAGTGATTATTTTTTTGTTGATTCAATAATCGAGTACAGCTACTATTCTTCGTAAATATACAGAGAAATGAACAATTGCTCAGTAATTGACAGTTTTTTCTGTATTGTAATCTGTGAATTTGTAAATATTTACTCTGTCAATTGTAAGAAATTGTGTAACCGTTAAGCTCAGTAAAACGCTTCTGGCTGCTTGAATCTACTTGGGAAGTAGTGATGGGGCGGGTTGGCCTCGCAAATCCGCATCGACTGCTCAACAGGATAAGATATCCAACTCCGGCAACATCTCCCGCACCAAGTGGGCCGTGGCGGCGAAATGCCCCTGGTAAACCCGGAGATGGTGAAGCCAAAAAATATCAAATGTATATATTACTGATGATTGTTGTAATGTAGACATTGCAACTAACTATTAGTTTTTATTGTATGGAAATGAACAAAACTTAAATAAAATCGCAGAGGCTTGGAGGCAATATATGTTCAAAGTTTATTTAACTGACGATCATGCCATTCTGAGAGAAGGCTTGAAGGCTATGCTGAATGGTGATCCCGAACTCATGGTGACCAATGAAAGCGCAACCGGGAAAAAGACAATCCGCGATCTTTCCAAAGAAGAGTTCAATCTGCTGGTTTTGGACATCAAGTTGCCGGACATGGATGGCCTCGAAGTGTTGCAGCGGGTCATCCAGGCACAGCCCAAGCTGCGGGTGTTGTTTTTGACTTTGGTTGCCGACGAAACGTTGGCCATTCGGCTTGTGAGGGCGGGGGCTGCCGGTTATGCGACCAAGAAAATGCCACCAATGCAGATTGTGGATGCCATGCGGTTGGTGGCGCGCGGCGGACGCTTTCTGGCCCCGGAGCTGGCTGTCAAGGTTGTCGAGAAGATTTTCACGGGTCAGGAGGCGGATCTGCACGAACAGTTGACCAACCGTGAATACAGCATTTTTCTCAAGCTCGCCGCCGGTATGCAGATTACCACGATTGCCCGCGAGTTGAACCTCGCACCCAGTACAGTTAGCACCCACCGCATCCGTATTTTAGAAAAAATGAATCTGACCAACAACGCAGATCTGGTACGCTATGCCATCTTACGCAACCTGATGAATTGACTAAAATTCAATGGAGACTGCGCCATTGTTTGGGGAGCCGGTGCGACAAAAAGAGAAACAATGGGTGTGTAATAGGTAAGACTTGATCTGAGGTTTCTGGTAGGACGGATGGAAACCAACCCAAGGAGGAGATCAGCCATAAGAATCCGATCCTGAATTGTCGTTATTTGACCAATATCAATAAAATGTGTGAAAACTGAGCAGAAAGTCCGGACCAGAAAGTCCGGACCAGAAAGTCCCTGGTCCACAGGTATTGGAGAATTTAGGCCGAGAAAGAATAGAAACGCGGTTCTTAAGTGTGCGTGGGTCCGGGTTCAGATCAAAGAGAATTTCAAACCGGTCCCGCTAACCACTGGTAAAATAGAATTTTTCAGACGTAAAAAAGCTGCCCTTGAAGGCGGCCTTCATTTTGAGACTTTCTTGATAATTTTGATTGTTGTGTAATAGGCAAGACTTAATCTGACATTTCTGGTAAGATGGATGGAAACCAACCCTAAGGAGGATGTCAGAGATGAACGCGGAAGAGAAGATCATCAAGAACAAGGTCGGGCTGTTAAATTTGGCGGAGATGTTGGGGAGTGTGTCGCGGGCCTGCAAGGTAAGGGGCCTCTGGGGGCATTTCTGGGGGTAGGTCAGGTGCCCCCAGAAATGCCCCCCAAATTTTTGGCTGTCAACGCACTTCCTTGGGCTTCCTTGGACAATAAAAAAGCCCGTAAAGTTTGATTTTACGGGCTTTCTGGACTGTATTGGACTTCCTTGGATTCTGATTTGGTGGAGGTGAACGGGATCGAACCGATGACCTCCTGCTTGCAAAGCAGGCGCTCTCCCGACTGAGCTACACCCCCGTGGTTGGATGAGGCAAGAAGAAATTGAAGCGCTGATCCTGATGGTGCTGGCTTTTCTTTCTGAACGACGATCTTCTTCGTCTATTGTCGCCTGACATGGTCGGGAGCGCAAGTGATTTTCCATGGTGGCGTGTTGCATTCGCGCCGGAGGCGGCTTGACGTTTTGATCCAGGCGTCCATCGGGGGGCTGCGTCTTGCGCGCCAGAGGTATGCGGTGGGTGTCATGGGGGGATCAGGGGGCGTCGAAGCGCAGGGAATTGATGCGGTTGCGACCTCCGGATTTGGCGGCATATAGTTGTTCATCCGCCAATGCGATCACGTGCAGGGGAGACCGACCGGCGATGCAGCGGACCGTGACCACTCCCAGACTGGCGGTGACATAAGGGAAGACCGAGGATTTGGCGTGGGGGATCTTCAAGCCGCTGATGGACTCGCGCAATTTTTCCGTCAAGCGCAACGCCCCTTCGTAGCCGGTCTCCGGCAGAATGCAGACAAACTCCTCCCCTCCATAACGGGCTCCCAGATCGGCGGCGCGGGTGATGGTCTGCAACACCACGCCGCCGATGCGACGCAGGCAGTCATCTCCCGCCAGATGGCCGTAGGTGTCGTTGTAGGCTTTGAAATGGTCCACGTCGAACAGGATCATCGACAACAGACCCCGGGTGCGGGCCAGACGCAGGTATTCCCGTTCCAGTTCGGTATCGAAGTGGCGACGATTCGACAGACCGGTCAACGCATCGGTGACGGCCAGACGCATCAGTTGATCCCGGGCGTGTTTGAGTTCGATCTGATTGCGTACCCTGGCCCGTACCACCGGAGGACTCACCGGTTTGGTGATGTAGTCCATGGCGCCCAGTTCCAATCCCCGGGCCTCGTTGTCCACATCGCTCATGGCGGTGACGAAGATCACCGGGATGGTGGCGGTACTGCGTTCCTGTTTCAGACGGGCGCAGACTTCATAGCCATCCAGGTCGGGCATCATGACATCCAGCAGAATCAGATCCGGCTGGGCGGTCTTGGCCAGTTCCACGGCCTTGAGACCGTCCGTGGCAAAGAGAATTTCGTATTTGTCTTCGAGGATATCGGTCAACACCGCAATGTTGATCGGTTCATCATCCACGATCAGAATGATGCCGGGAAGCTCCACATTCATGCATGCCTCTCTTTTTGCAGACGCAAATGATTCATGACTTGATTCAGTTCCTGTCGGGCGGCGGGGAAGTCCAGGTCATCCACAGCCCTGCCCATGGCCTCCAGTTGCGGATCGCAACCTTTGCCGGCCACCAACTCGCGCCAGACAGGAAACCGCTTGCGGATCATCATGCTGTTGCGGTCGAGGAGCAGGGCGAGTTCCTCGGCCAAAGGTTGGACCTGTTCCCAGGAGATCGACTGATTTCCGGTGGGGATGGGATGTTCCACCGGTTCCGGGGCCATGCCCTGAATGGCGGTCAAGGCCTGGGTCATGGCTGCGTCCAGGGAGTCGAGCAGAGCGGGAAGGGAGGGTCGTCCGGAAGGGTCCCGGCAGGCCATTTCCAAAGCTCCGGCCGCCGCGTGGACCGTTTTGGCCCCCAAGGTGGCGGCCACCCCTTTGAGTCCGTGGGCCAGTTGACAGGATACGTCGAGTTCTCCCCGTTCCAGCAGCAGACGCAGACGTCTGGTGGTCTCCACATTCTGGGCGGCGAAGGACCGGAGCAGACGGCGCAACAGTAAAGGCTTGCCGTTCACCCGGGTCAGGGCGTCGGCCAGATCGAACGCGGGTCCCAGATCCGGCAGAATGGCCTGTTCCACCACCAGGGGTTGATGATGGGGCGTGCGGATGGATTCCGTGGGGCGGGAGCGGATCCAGCGTCCCAGTACCGCGTTTAAGATCGAAGGGTCGATGGGCTTGGCGATGTGATCCACCATGCCGGCGTCGAAACAGCGTTGCCGTTGACTTTCCATGGCGTGGGCGGTCATGGCGATGATCGGGGGTGCCTTGTTTCCCAAGGCGGAACGGATGCGACGGGTGGCTTCCAGTCCATCCATTTCCGGCATCTGCACATCCATCAGGATGGCTTCGTAGGCGGTGGGTCGGGCCGTCAGCGCCTCGACTGCCAGACGACCATTGCCCACCACTTCGACGATCAATCCCATCTCCCCCAGGAGTTCTTCGGCCACCTGTTGATTGATCTCGTTGTCTTCGGCGAGCAGCAGTCTGGCCCCCCGGATTCTGGGTGTGGTGGTGGTGATGGAGCCTTCTTCTTCCTTGTTTTTGCGACTGCCTCCCCGGAAGACCGAAACAATGGTGTCGAACAGCACCGAGGCGCCCACCGGTTTCATCAGGCAGGCCCGCGCCCCTTCCCGGGCGGCCTGGGCCACCACTTCCTCGGTGCCGAACGCCGTCACCATGAAGACCGTCGGCGTGGTGGTGAATTTGGGATTGGCCAGAATCCGACGGGTGGTTTCGATGCCATCCAGCTCCGGCATCTGCCAGTCCATCAACACCAGATCACAGGGTTCATCCCGTTCGGTCATGGCGTCGAGTTGGCGCAGCGCCTCCTGGCCACTGGTGGCGACCGTCACCGGCATGGACCAGTGGTGGAGCAGTTCGACCATGATTTCACGGGCCGATGGATTGTCATCCACCACCAAAACGTGAATGCTGGACAGATCGGTCCACACTTCCGACGGTTTGGTCATCTGGGTCGCCGACGGCGCGCCACGGCCAAACCGACCGATGAAGGTGAAGGTGCTGCCTTCTCCCGGTTGGCTTTCCACGGAGATGGTGCCATCCATCAGCGCGGCCAGACGGTTGCTGATGGCCAGACCCAATCCGGTACCGCCGAAGCGGCGGGTCATGGACATGTCGGCCTGGGAGAAGGACTGGAACAGGCGCGCCATCTGTTCGGGACTCATGCCGATGCCGGTGTCCCGCACGGCAAACGAGAGGGTCACCCAATCATCCAGGCTTTCCAGGGCGTTGACCGCGATCATCACCTCGCCGTGTTCGGTGAACTTGACCGCATTGTTGACCAGATTGAGCATGATCTGACCCAGCCGCAACGGATCGCCGATCAGATCCACGGGCAGGGCGGGGGGAATCGAGACCAGCAGTTCGATGCCTTTTTCGGCGGCGCGCAGCGCGGTGACATTGGTAACCCCATCCAGCACCTGCACCAGATTGAAGGGAATCTGTTCGATGGTCAGTTTGCCCGCCTCGATCTTGGAAAAATCGAGGATGTCGTTGAGAATCCCCAGTAACGACATGGCCGCGTTGCGGATTTTGTTCAGGTAGTCCTGTTGTCGGGGGGCCGGATCGTTTTTCAAGGCCAGATGGCTCAGGCCGATGATGGCGTTCATCGGGGTGCGGATTTCGTGGCTCATGTTGGCCAGGAATTCGCTTTTGGCCCGGGTGGCCTCTTCGGCGGCCTGTTTGGCCTGTTGCAGCGCTTCGGCGGCCTGTTTGCTTTCGGTGATGTCCACCATCAAACCGACGAAATTGCGCACCGCCCCCAGATCATCCCGGATGGCGCTGACGGTCAGATCCACCCAGACCGTGCCCCCCGAGCGGGTCATGAACCGTTTCTCCAGGCGATAGTCGTTGCGTTCCTTGTTGAGGATCTCCTTGTAATACAGGGTCTCGTCCAGCATGTCGTCGGGGTGGGTGAAGCTGGCGAAGTTGAGTCCCAGCAACGCTTCCGGGGAGTAGCCGAGCAACTGGGCGAAGCTGTCGTTGAATTGCAGCAGATTGCCCTGGGCATCGGCAAAGGCGATGCCGGCGTTGGCCCGTTCAAAGATGCTGCGGAATCGCAACTCCGAGTTGCGGCGCGCCTGTTCGGTCTGGATCTGGGCGGTGATCTCCTGCACGGTGCCCAGGGCCATTTGGGGTTCGCCGTGGTCATCGAAGGTGATTTCCGCCTGTTCCCGTACCCATTTGATCTCGTCGTCCACCATGACCCGATGCACGATGTCGTAGGGAGAGCCCTGCAACGCCGACTGCCAGGCCTCGTCCACATCCGCCCGGTCCTTGGGGAAAATGCGGGTGATGAACAATTCGTAATTCAAGGGTGTGCCCACCGGCAGACCAAAAATCCGATAGCTCTCTTCCGACCAGGTGAGCTGACCCGTGGCCAGATCCAGATGCCAACTGCCGATGCGGGCCACGGCCTGGGCCCGTTTCAGGGTTTGTTCGCTGTTGGCCAGGGCGGTTTCGATGCGGGTTCGTTCGGTGATGTCGTTGATGATGCCGTTCCAGATGCTTTCCCCGTTGGGCAGGAATTTGCCGGTGGATTCGATCCGCAGCCAGCGCAGTTCTCCGTTGATCAAAAATCGTCCCCGCCACAAGAAGGCCTGTTTGGATCGTTTGGCTTCTTCGTTGGCGGCGCGGAAGGAGGCCACATCCTCCGGATGCACCAATGAAAAAGGACGGGAGGCGTTGGCGAGGATTTCCGGGGCTTGCAGATCGAACATGGCGCAAAAACGGGCGCTGACGTATTCAAACCGTTTGCTGCCGTCCGCCAGAATCCGGAATTGATACACCCCGATGGGAATCCGTTCGATCAGATCGTTGTATTGCTCCTTGCTTTGTTGCAGCTCCCGGGTGCGGGCCGTGACCCGTTGTTCCAGGCCGGCGTTTTGTTCGGCGATGCGCTGATGGCTGTCGTTGATCTGGCGCATCAGTTGATTGAAGACTTTTTGCAGGGTATGAATCTCTTCGATGTTGACCGCGTCCAGTTCCACGAAACCGCCGTGGCCTTGATCCGCCAGCCGGGCGACCTGCTCGGTGAACCGGGCCAGGGGTCTGGCCACCAGGGATCCGGTGAGCAGCCACAAAATCAGCAGCAGGAAAAACATCAACGCCGAGGCCGAGATCGCGATGTGCAGCATGGTCTCTTTCAGACCGGCTGCGGTGCGGGCATGGCTGGAGGCGATGGTGATGGTGCCCAACGGTTTGCCCGGATCCGCGTCCCGGTACAAATCCCGTTTGATCAGCAGATCCTGGGCCGGTTGCTGACCATCCGAAGAGCGCCATTGGGCGCTCAGTTCCCCTTTGAGATCGCGGATGTCCACCTGCACCACCGCCGGATGGGCCCCCATGCCGTTGGCCAGCGCCTGCAACAGATGCTGTTGATAGTCCCAGATCGCCGAAGCCGCCCCGGTGGCCGAGATGTCGGCCAGGGAACGCAAGGTTTTCAGCACCTCGTGGCGGGAGTTGTGATAGGCCAGAGCCAGTTGCAGCCCAGTCAGGATCACGGCGAAGAGCAGATAGGCCAAAAAGAGCTTGCGCAGCAAAACCTTGGCGAGCGCCCGGGAACCGCTGCCCAGAAAGCGGGTCACCAGATTTTTGGGGGTCGAATCCGAATCCATCATGCGGTGCTCATGGAAGTTTTAAAAATCCAATAGAATGTTGGCTTCGTTTTCCGGCAGATAGCGCAGGAAAATTTTTTTCAGGGTGCCATCGTGTCGCATGTCGGCCAGCAGACTGCGCCACTGTTCCGCATCCAGGGAGTCGAAGCGGCTTTTGGCCAGGATCAGGCCATGGGGAACCCCTTTTTCTGTGGGGGTCCAATCCTGGATGCTTACCATCTTCGCCAAGGCTTCATCTTTCAGGAATTTGCGAAATACCGGGGGTTGGGAGAACAGGGCATCCACCCGTTTGCTTTTGAGCTTTTTGAAGATGGTGGCCACATCCGGGGTGTCTTGCACCCGCCCCGCCTGTCGCAGTTGATCGAGCCACTGGTCCTGTTCCACCCCGTGTTTGAAGGAGCGTACCACACCCATTTGCAAACGGGTCTGTTGCAGGAAATCCCGTGCGTTGTGTACCTGTGTGGCCACTTCGGCATGCACAAGGGCATAATTTTTCATGATGAGATAGTGGGCGAACCAGACGAAACGATCCCGTTCGGGATCGCTGAGCCCCGAGACGCTCATATCCAGATCCCCGGTGGCCAGATCGGCCCAGATACGCGCCCGGGTCATCACCTGGGTCTTGATGTCGCAACCGCTGCGCTTGATCAACTCCGAAACCACATCCTGATCGATGCCGGTTCCCTGGTTATACAGAAATCCGTGCTCATAGAAAGCCAGACGGATCGGTTGCTCGCCGCATTTGACCGCCCCGGCGGCGGCCTGGTCTCCGGGGGTGATGAGGCCGAACAGCAGGATCATCCCCATGACCCATCGGTGAACAAACCGTTTCATCGTTTGGTGTCTCTCCCCTGTTTTTTGGGCGCAACCATGTTCCAGAATGCAGGATCATACAACGAAACATTACCTGGAATGTTCATTTTTAATATTTATATGCAAAATTTTCAATATGGATTGAAGCCCCGGGGGGAAAGGATGGATGCGCGTGGCCGAAAAAACAGGGGAAATCGTGGGGATCGGGGGGTGAAAAGGGAGAGGGGGATGTCAGGGGCTTGCGCCTTTCAGGCATCGCGGGTGCTGGCGACGCCTGAAAGGCGGGACTTGTGCGGATCGCGGCGTCAGCCGATGGGGCGCAGGGTGGCCAGGGCTTCGGCGATTTTTTCTTCCGGATAGGCGTAGTCTTCCAGGTCGCCGGCGAAGTAGCGGTCATAGGCGGCCATGTCGAAGTGGCCGTGGCCGGAGAGGGTGAAGAAGATGGTTTTGGCTTCGCCGGTCTCTTTGCATTTCAGGGCTTCGTCGATGGCCACGCGGATGGCGTGGTTGGACTCGGGGGCGGGCAGGATGCCTTCGGTGCGGGCGAACTGCACCCCCGCCTGGAAGGTGGCCAACTGGGGTACGGCCACGGCTTCGATGAGTCCCAGGTGATGCAGATGGGAGACCAGGGGGGAGTCGCCGTGATAGCGCAGGCCACCGGCATGGATTCCCGGGGGGATGAAGTCGTGACCCAGGGAGTACATGGGCATCAACGGGGTGAGTTTGGCGGTGTCGCCGTGGTCGTAGGCGTAGCGGCCCCGGGTGAGGGTGGGGCAGGAGTCGGGTTCCACCGCCACCAGACGGACCGGTTTGCCGGCGGCCTTGTCCATGAGGAACGGAAAGGCGGTGCCGCCGAAATTGGAGCCTCCGCCGCAACAGGCGATCACCACATCCGGGTAGTCGTTGACTTTCTTGAATTGGGCGAGGGCTTCCAGGCCGATGACGGTCTGGTGCAAGACCACATGGTTGAGGACCGAACCCAGGGCGTAATGGGTATCCGGACGGCTGGCGGCGTCTTCCACCGCTTCGGAGATGGCCAGACCCAGGGAGCCGGGGGTATTGGGATCCCGGGCCAGGGCGTCGCGACCGCTTTGGGTGTGGGTGGTGGGGCTGGAGAACACTTCGGCCCCCCAGGTTTCGATCATGGAACGGCGGAACGGTTTTTGTTGATAGCTCACCCGCACCATGTAGACCCGCACGGTCAGTCCGAACATGGCCCCGGCCAGGGCGATGGAGGAACCCCATTGTCCGGCGCCGGTTTCGGTGGTGAGACGCATGCACCCTTCCTGCCGGTTGTAATAGGCCTGGGCCACGGCGGTATTGGGTTTGTGGGAGCCGGCGGGGCTGACCCCTTCGTATTTGTAGTAGATGCGCGCCGGGGTTCCCAACGCCCGTTCCAGTTGACGGGCGCGGAACATGGGGGCGGGCCGCCATTGACGATAGATGTCACGCACCGGTTCCGGGATGGGGATCCAGCGTTGGGTGGACATCTCCTGTTCGATGAGGGCTTCGGGAAAGAGGGGGGCCAAGGCATCGGGACCGATGGGCTGGCCGTCCGGACCCAGGGGTGGGGGCAGTGGGGTCGGCAGGTCGGCGGCGACGTTGTACCACTGTTTGGGAATTTCCGACTCATCGAGCAGTATTTTGACATCATCCATGGCGACCGGTCCTTAGTGCGAATTGAAGAAGAATGGACAACTCGTGATCCAAAAAGATTACCCCGCAAAACGTGTCAATGCAAGCGCTGCCACGTGTCACCGGCCAGTCGGCGGAGCCTGGAAAAGGGTGGCCAGGAAGGTCTTCAGGGCCTGCCAGGATTGCTGGTCCGCTTCGGGATGGTAGGCCACCGACAGCTTGAAACGTTGCGCCAGGGCGTCGGCTTCCGGATTGGTGAAGGCGTGGGTGGCGCCGGGATAACCGATGAAGCGGTAATCGGCGCCGGCCTTGTTCATCTCCTCTTGGAAGGCGGCCACCTTGTTCGGCGGGATCATCGGATCGTCATTGCCGTGCAGCACGAGGATTTTGGCGCGGATGCCGCCCGGTTGGGCCTGGACCATGGGGTCGAGTCCCCCGTGAAAGCTGGCGACTCCTTTCAGGGGCAAGCCCTGCCGGGCCATGTTGAGCACCATGCCGCCTCCGAAGCAGTAGCCGATGGCGGCCATTTGCTCCGCATCCACCCGGGGGTGTGTTTTCAAGAAGCCCATGGCCGCCTCGAAACGGGCCAGGGCGGTGGGAAAGTCCTGGCGCAAGGCCGCGGAGAACCCTTTGGCGTCATCCGGATGTGCGGCGAGTCGGCCATCGCCGTACATGTCCACCGCCAGGGCGGCGTAACCCAGTTCCGCGAGCATGCGGGCCCGGTTGCGGGCATAGTCGTTCAGTCCCCACCATTCATGCACCACGAGTACTGCCGGAAGCTTGCCGGGGCGGGCCTCGTCCAGGGCCAGATAACCTTTGAGCGTCACCCCCTGGGCGGTATAGGTCACGGCCTGACCGGAAATCTTCGTTTCCGCTTGCGCCTCACCCCCGATCCATACCATCCACGCCACCAGTACCACCCGCCAGATCGTTCCCATGTTCGCCTCCTGAGAAAAATGTCAAGCCGTCATTTATGCGTTGTTTGGAATCATTCTATACCAGAATGATCCGGTTGGCATGAGCGGGGATGCGGGGGAGGCTGTTTTTCAAGGGGACGTGATGAAGGGGTGCCCAGTGTGCTGGCATGGGGTATTTTATTGCTGCTTTTTTAGGCAATAACTGCCTGTCCTGGATTCATCCCAATCGGCAGCGTGACAGAAAAAAATCGGTTTTACAGTCTGTTACCGCAGATGCAACAAGTCAGCATGCATCTTGCAGATATTCCAGCATGAACCCACGCAGTGATGAAACAAAATGAACTTATGAATCAGATACAGAGTCTATAGGGGCAGCGGCACAGATGCAGGACGCAGGATGTGGCGTGATGGCAAGGAGCTGATTTTTTGTGGTTTCCTATCTCATCGGGCCCCAACTTCCACGGTCAAGACAGGAGAGTGCCATGATGGTGCGACACAACTGGACAAACGACTGGTTTCGCGGACCCGGATGTTATTTTTGGAGTTCGGATATCCGTCTCGTGGATTTGGAACTGGGCTATTGCGCCACTCCCCAGGAGTTGGAGCAGGCCATTCAGCATCACCGCATCGATCTGGGATGGGAAAACCAGGAGATGGGGGGGCTGGTCTATCGGACCCATCCGTCCACCGAGGAGGCGGTCGAGGCGTGGCGTATGTCGATTGCGCCGCTGACCGGTTGGAGCTATCGGGTCGCGTTTTCCGGCAATTAGGCTGGCAAACAGGTCCGTTCGGGCCGTATCGGTCGACAGGGTTTGGGAGCCGGGAGCACACCTGAAGCGGGGCAGCCCGCGTTTTGAGGGTCGAATTCTTTTCAGTTCCCGGCGTCGCCGGACCCCTCCTGATGGGGGTCCGGACGGACGCCGGAATTCAGCAAACGATGTTTGATCCAGGCGATCACGGCCCACAGTCCCCCCGCCAGCAGCAGGGCGTCCAGCAGGGTGATGCGTGCGGACATGGGATTTGGTTCCCGATCGTGATGGGGATCAGTGTTTGAAGTGACGCACGCCGGTGAACAGCATGGCCATGCCGTGTTCGTTGGCCGCGGCGATCACCTCGTCATCCCGGATGGAGCCGCCGGGCTGAATGATGGCCGTGGCGCCCGCCGCCGCCGCCGCGTCCACCCCGTCCCGGAAGGGGAAAAAGGCATCCGAGGCCATCACCGAGCCGGCCACCGGATTGCCTTCCCGTTGGGAGGCGACCGCCGCGTCGTTGGCCTTGGCGATGGCGATGCGGGAGGAGTCCACCCGACTCATCTGTCCCGCGCCCACGCCGACGGTGGTCAGATCCCGGGCGTAGACGATGGCGTTGGACTTGACGTGTTTGGCCACCTTCCAGGCAAACAGCAGATCCCGTCTTTCTTGTTCCGTGGGGGCGCGTTCCGTCACCAGTTTGAGGTTTTCCTCGCGCAATTCACCCACATCCGCCTGCTGCACCAGCAGACCCCCCACCACCCGTTTCAGATCCATGCGCACGATGCCTTCCCGGGCCGTGGCCGGGGTCACCGGCGACAGGGATTCCAGCAGACGCAGATTGCTTTTGCCGGCCAGGATGGCCCGTGCCGCATCGCTGAAACCCGGAGCGATGATCGCTTCGATGAAGGTGCTGGCGATCTCCTTGGCCAGGCGTTCATCCACGGGACGGTTGACGGCGATCACGCCGCCGAAGGCCGAAACCGGATCCGTATCCCGCGCCCGCAGATAGGCGGTGGTGAGATCCGGGTCCGAGGCCACGCCGCAGGGATTGGTGTGCTTGATGATGGCGATGGTGGGTTCGGCAAACTCCCGCACCAGTTCAAAGGCGCCGTTGGCGTCGTTGATGTTATTGAAGGACAACTCCTTGCCCTGGAGTTGCCGGGTGTTGGCGATGTTGCAGCCCGGCGGGGAGGCGTCTTTGTAGAAGGCCGCCTTTTGATGGGGATTTTCCCCGTAGCGCATTTCCTGATGCTTGTGGAATTGCAGGGTCAGCACCTCCGGGAAGAGGCCGGGTTTGTTCTCTTTGTCCAAGGCGGTGAGCCAGTTGGCGATGGCCGCATCGTAGGCGGCGGTGCGGGCGAAGGCCTTGCGGGCCAACTCCGCGTTGGTGCGGGCCGAAACCGCGCCGTGATTGGCGCGCATTTCCGTCAAGACCCGGATGTAATCTTCCGGATCCACCAGTACCGTCACCCAGCGATGGTTTTTGGCCGCGGAGCGGATCATGGCGGGACCACCGATGTCGATGTTTTCCACCGCCTCGTCCAGGGTGCAGCCGGGACGGGCCACCGTGGCCTCGAAGGGATAGAGGTTGATGACCACCAGATCGATCGGTTCCAGTTGGTTTTCCTTCATCTGGGTTTGATGCTTGCGATTGTCCCGCACCCCCAGCAGTCCGCCATGAATGCGGGGATGCAGGGTCTTGATGCGACCGTCGAGCATCTCCGGAAAACCGGTGAACTGGGAGACCTCTTCCACGGCGATGTCGAGGCTTTGCAGGGCCCGGGCCGTGCCGCCGGTGGAGAGAATGGAGACCCCAAAAGAGGCCAGTCCTTCGCCGAGGATCGTCAGTCCGGTTTTGTCCGAGACGCTGATCAGGGCACGTTTGATCGGGTTCATGCTCATGGTTAAAAAACCTTATCGGTTCCTCTGAAATAGGGCAGCGAAAAAACCGTCGCACCCGGCGACATGGGGCAAAAGCGTCAGATACGGTTGGGTCGAGTATATCCCTTCAAACCCCCGGCTTGCCAGGGCCGGAATGGCCGGAACGGGGCGAAAGTGAAGATTTTCATTAAGGAAACTTTCGACCACCGCCTGATTTTCCTGACGCAGCAGCGAGCAGGTGGCATAGACCAGCCGTCCTCCCGGACGCACCAGCCGGGAGGCGGCGTCCAGCAGGGCGCATTGGCGCACGTGAAAGGCGGCGAGTTGTTCCGGGGTCAACCACCATTTGATTTCCGGGCGACGGCGCAAGGTGCCGGTGCCACTGCACGGGGCATCCACCAGCACCGCGTCCGCCTTGCCCGTGAAGGGCTTGAGCTGGGGGTCTCCTTCGTGGCGCAGGGGGATTACCCGCACCAGATTGCTATGGTTCTTGAGGCGTCGCAGTCGCTGGGAGAGCTGGTGAAGTCGTTTCGGATCCGTGTCCGTGGCGATGATCCGACCTTTTTGTCCCATCCAGGCCGCCAGATGCAGGGTTTTGCCGCCACCACCGGCGCACAGATCCACCACGGTCTCTCCGGGACGGGGGGCCAACAGGGGGACGATCCATTGGCTGCCTTCGTCCTGGATTTCAAACAGTCCCTGGTGAAAGGCCTCCAAGGTGGTGATGGGGGGGTGTCCGTTGAGGCGCAGGGCGTCCGGGGTGCGGGGCAGGGGGGTGGCGTCGATTCCCTGAGCCGTCAGGCGCGCCTGGAGGGCTTCCCGTTGGATTTTGGCCCGGTTGACCCGCAGATCCGTGGTGGCGGGCTGGTTGAGAGCCAGCCCCAGGGCCAAGGCCTCCTCTTCCCCCCACTGGGCGACGAGGGACTCCCAGAGCCAGTCCGGCAGGGAGCAGCGTTCCTGTGGGGGTGTGGACGGGTCGGGGAGCGGTGGTTCCGATGCCGTCAGTCTGTCGGCGGCCAGGGCGACCAAGGCGGACAGCCGTTTTTCCACCGGCAGCAAGGGATCGAGGCGGCGTTCCAGCAGGCGTTTGTGGCGCAGTACCGTGAAAACCAGATCCCCGATGCGTCCCCGTTCCCCGGGGCCGGAGCCCCGTTGCTGAAACAGACGGCGCAAGGCGCCATCCGCCGGAGCGGCTTTGTCCAGAACCGCTTCCAGAACGCCGACGGCCATGAGGTGATGGGGATCGGCGCTCATACGGATTTCACCACCGGATCATCGGCCACGGTGACCTCCAGCACGCTTTTGACCAGCACCGCCAGGGGTACGGCGAAGAACACTCCGGCCACGCCCCATAGGGAACCGAAAAACAGCACCGCCAGCATGATGGTGGTGGGATGGACCTGGACCGTCTCTCCCAGGATCATGGGGGCGATCAGGTTGCCATCCACCAGTTGCAAGATGCCATAGACGATCAGGGGATGGGCCGCCTCCCAGGTGATGCCCCACTGGAGAATGCCCAGCAGGATCACCGGCAGGGTGACGGCGGCCAGTCCCAAAAACGGAATCAGCACCGACAGACCGGTCAGCACCGCCACCAGGAAGGCATACTGGAAGCCGATCAGCACAAACCCCAGATAGCTGGCGGAGCCCAGCAGCAGCATTTCCCAGAATTTGCCCCGGATGTAGCCGCCGACGCCGACATTGACCTCGCTCAACACCCGTTTGAGCAGGGTGCGTTCCCGGGGAAGATAGCGGGAGAAGGCGGTGAGCAGGGCGGTTTTGTCCTTCATGAAGAAAAAGATCAGGAATGGCACCAAAAAGAGGTAGATCAGCACCGAGACCAATCCCGGCAGTCCCCCTTTGAGGAGCATGGAGATGGAGTCCGCCGCCCATCCTTGGGATTTTTCCACCAATCCCAGCAGCATGCTTTCGGCAAAGGGGGAGTCGATCCAGCCTGAGGCCGAGAGGGTGATCTGTTGCATGAGGGCTTTGAGGGTTTCGGTGATTTTGGGAATTTCCGTGGAGACCCGGGAGAGTTCCCGGACCAACGCCGGGGTGAGAATGAGAAAAATGGCGCTGGCGATCAGTATGAACAGGCTGAAGACCACCATGACCGCCACCATGCGGGGCATGCGGACCCGTTCCAGGGGACGGACCATGCCTTCCAGGAGATAGGCCATGATCACGGCGGTGAAGTAGGGGGCCAGGGCCGAGCCGAACAGGTTGATGGTGAGGATGGCTCCCAGCAGGGCCAGGAGCAGTCCCATCAACTGGGGATTGTGGAATTTTTCCAGATAGGCGGCAATCAGTGGGGGCATGGTGGAACGTGGTTCTCCGTATGCGAGAAAATTTTCAAGGGGGTGGAAGAATGATCACCAGAGTGCCGATGGCAGCCCAGGAAAACAGCCGGATCACATCGGCGTCGCCCATGCGCACGCAGCCGGCGGAGGCGGGTTGTCCGAGCTGGTCGGTATGGGGCGTGCCGTGAATGTAGATGTAGCGGGCGCGGCTGTCGATGCCTTCTCCGCGGTTGAGACCTTCTTCCAGCCCGTCGAGCCAGAGGATGCGGGTGGTGATGAAATCCCCTTCCGGGTGTTGGTCGGGTTGGAGGATTTCGCCTGTGGGTTGCCGGCTTTTGAACACCGTGCCTGCCGGCGCCTGATCTCCGAAGGTGGCGCAGATGCGGTGCAGGCCCGTGGGGGTGCGTCCGCTCTCTTGCTGACAGCCGAAACCGGCTTTGCCGGTGGAGACGGGCCAGATGCGTTTTTTGCGTTTGGGGAGCGGCTGACCGTCGGGGGCGTTGCGACCGAGGAGAATCAGTCGTTGCGGACCTCCCAGTACGACGATGGCGGGCTGGATGTCATTCCAGCCCGCCTGACGCAGACGGATTTTGGCCTGTTTTAATGCCTTAATCGTCGCCTCCCAGGAAGCCCAGCAGACGCAGCAGGCTGGTGAAGAGGTTGACCACATTCAGATACATCGACAAGGCGGCCACCGAGGGGGACACTTCCCAGGGGCTGGCTTTGAGTTGTTGGGTTTCAAAGAGGATGTAGCCGGCGAAGATCACCGAGCCGGCGGCGGACATGGCGAACGACAGGGCCGAGGACTGGATGAACAGGTTGAGCAGTCCACCCACCACGATCACGATCAATCCGGCGAAGAGTATGCCCCCCATCATCGACAGGTCGCGTTTGGTGGTGAGGGAGTAGATCGACAGTCCGGTGAAGACCGCGCCGGTGAGGAAGGCGGCCTGACCCACCACGCCGGACATTCCCGCGCCCACATAATAGGCGATCAGCGGCCCCAGGGAGAGTCCCGAGATGCCGGTGAACAGAAACAGGGTGCCGGCGTTTTGGATCTTGAAGGCCAGAAACATGGCGCCGAACATCATGAACATGAGAATGATCGGATGTTCCCGGGCAAAGGGCAGGGTCATGCCCACATAGCCGGCGGCCACCGCCACAAGCAGGCTGGAGGCCAGCAGGGAGTAGACCTGTTTGAGATAGACCGACACGTCGCTTGAGACGCGGGACTTGACTTGGGTTGTTCCCCAGGGGGAGTCTTGGGAGGGATATTTCGGTTCGTTCAACATGGTTTAAACTCCGATAGATGTTGGCATGAACTGTCAACGTACAGTGCGGATGGTTCGCATTCTGTTTTGAGGTTACTGTAGCATGCAAGGTGGATAATACGCAAATGAATTGCAATGTCTGCGGGAATTGTGATATGCAAGATTGAGGGGGAGATGAGTGCAGCAGGGTGCGCGAGACCCGTGGCAACGCGGACGCGATTTTTTCTCTTTTAAAACCTCTTGTGGAGCTTCCATGTCCCTCACCGATGACCAGTCAACAGACAAAACCCGCGAAGAACCTAAAGTGGATCGCAGACGCCGCCCGGAGCGACGCATTGAAATCCTCAAGGCGGTCATGACCCTGCTGGAAAAGGGCAACCGTCGGGTGACCACCGCCGAGTTGGCCGCGGAGGTGGGATTGTCCGAAGCGGCTTTGTATCGTCACTTCACCGGCAAGGATGCCATTTTCCAGGCCTTGATCGATTTTTTGCGGGATCACCTGCTGCGATCTTTGGATCCCCCCTTCGACAGCGCCTTGCCCATGGAGCGTCTGCGGCGGCAGTTCGAGAATCATCTGCAATTTTTCGCCGAACATCCAGGTTTGTGTCGCATCTTTCTGGTGGAAGGGGTGATGACCCGTGCCGAAAGCATGGCCATGAACCGGATCGTGCGGGAGTATGGCAAGCAGGTTCAGACCATCATGGCCAATGCCCAGGAGTTGGGGGAGTTGCCGGTGGGATTGGATCTGGAGTCGGCGGCGGATTTTTATGTGGGACTGATTCAGGCGGCCACGTTGCGTTTTGTGATCAGCGGGTTCACCGCCTCCCCCATGGCGGATGCGGGTGCGGCCTGGAACTATTTTTGTCGGGGTGTGGGTGTGGTGGAACACAGATCCGCGGCTTGACCCCTTGAAACAGGGTTTTCGGGTCGCTTTGCAAGTCACCAAAAGAAAAGAGGGTCCAGGATTTGATCCTGGACCCTCTTTTCTTTTGGTGCGGATAGCCGGATTTGAACCGGCACGGCGTGAACCACTGCCCCCTCAAGACAGCGTGTCTACCAATTCCACCATATCCGCGTCTTGACAATCAAGCCTAGCAGAGGTTTTCATTCCTGGCAATGGTTTTCATCACCCGCTCCAATGGAGGATTCATTTCGATACCATGTTTGACGCGCGTCCGATCGGCATTTTTGATTCCGGGGTGGGAGGGCTGACGGTGCTGGAGGCACTGACACGGGCTTTTCCGGGGGAAAGTTTCATCTATTTGGGGGATACGGCGCGGGTGCCCTATGGGACCAAGTCGGCCCGCACCGTGGAGCGTTACAGCGTGCAGGTGGCGGATTGTCTGTTGCGTCGGGGGGTGAAAGGCTTGGTGGTGGCCTGCAATACCGCCTCGGCCCTGGGACTGGCGGCGTTGCGCGCCCACTGTCCGGTGCCGGTGATCGGGGTGATCGAACCCGGCTGCCGGGCGGCTGTGACGGTCTCCGCCGGAGGGGAGGCACCGGGTCGGGTGGGGGTGATCGGCACCCGTTCCACTGTGGCCAGCGGGGCCTATCCGTATCATCTGGCTATGCTGGATCCGCGCATTCATGTGGTATCCTTGGCCTGTCCGCTGTTCGTGCCGTTGGTGGAGGAGGGATGGGTGGATCATCCGGCGGTGCGCATGATCGTGGCGGAAACCCTGGCCCCCTTGTTCCCCCAGCGGTTGGACGCGTTGATTCTGGGATGTACCCACTATCCGGTCTTGAAAACGGTGATCGCCGAGACCATGGGCCCGGGGGTGACGCTGGTGGATTCGTCGGCGGCGATGGCCGAGGATCTGGGCCGGTATCTGGGAGGGGTGATCGCTCCGGCGCCACCGGGTCAGACCCGGCGCCTGGAGTTTCTGGTGACCGATGTGGCGGATCGTTTCAAGGAGACGGCGCGGCGTTTCATCGCCGGGGTGGAGGCCGAATGGGTGGAGATGGTGGATCTGTAGGCGTGATGGATCGTTATGACGCATTTTGACGAGGATTTTAAAGCGTATGTCTGACATGTCATGGATGGGAAACGTGGATGCCTCCACGTTCGAGCAAGAGGTGCTGGAACGCTCCCGGAGTGTGCCGGTGCTGGTGGATTTCTGGGCCACCTGGTGCGGTCCCTGCCGCACCTTGGGACCGATCCTGGAAAAACTGGCCGCAGAGATGAACGGACGGTTCTTCCTGGCCAAGATCGACTCGGATCGGGATCCGGAGTTGGCCCGTCGGTATGGGGTGCGGGGGATTCCGTCGGTCAAGCTGTTCGTGGACGGCGCGCTGGTGGACGAGTTCACCGGGGCGTTGCCCGAATCCCAGGTGCGGCGTTTTTTGGATCAGGCGCTGCCCGGCGAGGCGGACAAAGGGGTGGGGGCGGCCCGTCAGAATGAGGAGCGGGAGGATTGGGATCAGGCGCTGGAAGGCTATCAACAGGCGTTGCAGCTCGATCCCGGCCATGGGGGCGCCCTGCTGGGTCTGACCCGGGTTTGGCTGGCTTTGGGGCGCAACGAGGAGGCGGCTGCGGCCTTGGCCCGGCTCAAGCCCCGGGATCGGGAGAGTGTGGAGGCCAAAACCCTGGCGGCCCGCCTCGCCTTCACCGCCGGAGAGGCGGATCTGGAGACTCTGATGGCCGCAGTGGCGGCCCAGCCGGATCAACTGGAGGGGGTGATGAAACTGGGTGAGGCCCTGGTGGCCCGGGAGCGTTACGCCGAGGGCATGGACCGTTTTTTGGAGGTGGTGCGGCGGGATCGGAGTTTTGGAGAGGACGCGGGCCGCAAGGCGATGATCCGGGTGTTCGACCTGTTGGGACCGGGGCATCCCCTGATTCCGGTCTACCGCCAGCGGCTTTCCGCCTTGCTGTTTGCCTGACTGGACTTTGAGAGGGCGTCCCTTTTGGGTCGGACCCATGCCGGACGTGAGGTGGCTCCCAAATCAAGGACAGAAACCGGATCGAAATAAGCGACACCTCGTCCATGGATGAAGGCCGTTCCGGTTTGGCCTTTGATTTTTGAAAATCGTAAGAATGTTTTCAATCATCCTTCGGTTACCTGATGAGGAGAAGGGGGGCAAGCCTGTGGGAAACGGTTGTATCGTTTTTCACAGGCCTAGCCGGAGCGTCCCCCCTTCTCCGGGCTGATTGTGGCCTGAGCCTTCAGGCTGCCACCCTTTCGCCGATGCTGCTGCATCTTCAAGTGCCTCCACGCAAAAATTCGCATCCAGAGTATTGGAGAGCCGCCAAGCCAAAATTTCTCGGCTGTACCAGTCCATGATGACCACCAAATAAAGAAATCCCTGCGGCATCGGAATGTCGGTGATGTCCGACGCCCAAACTTGATTGGGACGATCAATCGGCAAACCACGCAACAGATACGGATAAATCCGGTGTTCCGGGTGGCGTTTGCTGGTATTTGGTTTTCGATAAATCGCCTGCAGCCCCAGCTTGCGCATCAGACGCTGAACTCGCTTCCGCCCGACTGTGTACCTTTCCTGCCGCAGCCACGCCCGCATCTTCCGCGTCCCGTAATAGGGCATTTCCGGGAATTGCTGGTCGATCCGCTTCAATTGCCCTGAGGTGATTCCCGGATCAATCCCGCAGCTCCCGCCCGGTCAGCTTGAGGAAAAGATCTTCCAGTCCCGCCGGTCGGGACAGACAGACCAGATCCCGGCGTCCCCGCAGATGCAGCATCACTTCCGAGGCGTCCTGGGAGTGGCAGTAGAGCGTATCCCCGGACTGCTCCAGTCGGCCGGGAAGATGGGCAAAAGCTTCCCGGTCCAGGGGCGGCATCAGGGGACGGATTTCCACCACTTCGGGTTCCAGGTGTTCCTGGATCAGGGCGTGGGGCCGGCCCATGGCCAGGATGCGGCCCGAGTCGATGATCATCACCCGGTCGCACAGTCGGGCTGCCTCTTCCATGTAGTGGGTGGTGAGAAACAGGGTGGTTCCTTTGGCCTTCAGGGCGGCGAGGCGTTGCCAGATCAGGTGTCTGGCCTGGGGATCCAGGCCGGTGGTGGGTTCGTCCAAAATGAGCAGCTCCGGCGTCGCCACCAGGGCGCGGGCGATCACCAGACGGCGTTTCATCCCCCCGGATAGAATTCTGACCGGATGATTGCGCCGCTCCACAAGCTGGGCGAACTCCAGCAGTTCCTCCACCCGGGTGCGGATCAGGGCGTTCGACAGACCGAAGTAACGCCCATAGATCACGATGTTTTCGGCAACGCTCAGGTCGTCGTCCAGATTGTCTTCCTGGGAGACCACCCCCAGACGACGATGCACCTCGGGCGCGGCGGGATCGGTGAACCGGTCGAACAGCCGCAACTGTCCCGCCTCCCTGGGGGTCAGGCCGGTGAGCATGCGCAAGGTGGTGGTTTTGCCCGCCCCGTTGGGTCCGAGCATACCGAAGCACTCTCCGGAGCGCACCTCGAAGTCGATTCCATCCACCACCACCCGGTCGTGGTAGCGTTTTGTCACGCCGGTGGCCAAAATCAGTGGAGGCGACATATCGCGGTTTCATCCTTTTGTGTTTTGTGAAAAAATGGACCCTGTTTTTTTGGTTTTCCGGTCCGGCGACCCTTTCAAAGAGGGAATCATAGGCCATGATGAACGGTTTGGGGAGGTCGGGCATGCATCGATTGTTGACCGGGGCGCAAATGCGGACGGCGGACCAGCGTACCATCGGGGCGTTGGGACTACCCGGGGTGGTGCTGATGGAAAACGCCGGTGCGGCGGTCACTGGGGTGTTGATGGATCGGGTGCCGGAGTGGCGCTCCCGTTTCGTGCTGGTGCTGGCCGGCTGTGGCAACAATGGCGGAGACGGTTTCGTGGTGGCCCGCAGGGTGTTGCAGGCCGGGGGTCGGGTGGGGGTGGTACTCCTGGGACACGGCGAGGCGTTGCGGGGGGATGCCCAGATCCATTATCGGGTTTTCTTGAACTCCGGTGGCCTGGTGCGGGAGTTGACCACCCTGGAGGCGCTGCCCGGAGCGCTGGATGGTTGGCTCTCCCACTGCGGGGTGGTGGTGGACGCCATGTTCGGCACCGGTCTGGCCCGTCCGGTGGCCGGGGTGGCCGCCGGGGTGATCCAGCGGGTGGCGGCGAGCGGCAAAGCGGTGTTGGCGGTGGATCTGCCTTCCGGGGTGTGCGGGGATACGGGGCGGATTCTCGGCTGCGCCTTGCCCGCCCGCTGGACCGTGACCTTCGCGGCGGAAAAGCTTGGTCACCGGTTGTATCCCGGTGCCGGGTTGTGCGGCGAGCGGATCGTGGCGCCCATCGGCATTCCGGATGATTTTCTGGCTATTCCCGAACACCGGGTGGCCCTCAATGGGCCGTATGATCTGGAGATTCCCCGGCGTTCCCCGGAGGCCCACAAGGGGGATTGTGGCCGGTTGCTGATCGTGGCCGGGGGAGTGGGCATGGAAGGGGCCGCCATCCTGGTGGCCCAGGGGGCCGCCCGGGTGGGAGCGGGATTGATCACCGTGGCCACTCCGGCCAAGGTTCAGCCGGTGGTGACCGCCGGACTGGTGGAGGCCATGACCGTGCCGTTGCCGGATGGGGATTCCGTGACCGGGGCGTTGGAAGTCCTTTTTTCCAGCCGGGTTGCTCCGGATCTGGTGGCCATGGGGCCGGGATTGGGGGATACGCCCTGGACCGCCGGCGTGGTGGCCGGCGTGCTGGAGTGGCGGGATCTGCCGGTGGTGCTGGACGCCGACGCCTTGAACGGCTTGGCCGGGCAGGGGGAACGCATCGCCCGGTGGGCCGGGTCCCGCTCCTCTCCATTGATCCTGACCCCGCATCCGGGGGAGATGGCCCGTTTGCTGGGGGTGAGCGTGGCCGAGGTCCAGGGGGATCGGTTGGGAGTGGCGCGGCGGGCGGCCCGGGAGTGGGGTGTGTGGCTGGTTTTGAAGGGGGCGGATACGGTGATCGGGGCTCCGGACGGGCGGGCCTGGATCAACGCCACCGGCAATCCGGGTCTGGCTGCCGGCGGCAGCGGGGATCTGCTCACGGGCCTGATCGCCGGGTTGTTCGCCCAGGGTTGGCCGGTGGAAAGCGCGGTGCGGGCCGGGGTGTGGCTGCACGGGGCCGCCGCCGATGCCAGCGCGGCTGAGTGCGGCATGGCGGGTCTGGTGGCCAGCGATTTGTTGCCCCAGGTGCGGCGTTTGCGGGATGGTTTGGGGTGAGTCCGATGGAAAAGCGCCGTTTCGGCAAGAGCGGGTTGCAGGTTTCGGTATTGACGCTGGGGGCCATGCGCCTGCTGCACGGTTGGGACGCCCCCCATGACCATCTGCCGGAAGACAGCCTGCAATCCACCCATGACATCGTTTCCGCCGCTTTGGCCGGGGGGATCAACCTGATCGAAACCGCCCGGGGTTATGGCAAGAGCGAGCGGCTGCTGGGTCGGGTGTTGTCTGGCCTCGGTCGGCCCCGGGACGACTACCTGATCATGACCAAGGCCCCTCCCGCCCCCACGGCACGGGAGATGCGTCTGTGGATCGACGACTCCTTGACCCGGTTGGGGGTCTCCCGATTGGATCTGTTCGCGTTGCATGGTTTGAATCAGGAGAGTCATTTTCAGGCGTTGCGGGGCAAGGGGAGTGTTTTGTCCGCGTTGCGTCAGGCCCAGGACGAAGGGGTGATCGGTCAGGTGGGTTTTTCCGGTCACGCGGCCTTACCGTTGTTGTTGAAGATCATCGCGACGGGTTGGTTCGATTTTGTCAATGTGCATTATTATCGTTTCCGGGCGGCCAATCATCCGGCTGTGGCCCTGGCCAACGCCCTGGACATGGGGGTGTTGATCATTTCGCCCAACGACAAGGGGGGGCGTCTGTATGAGCCTTCCGAGCGGTTGCGGCATTTGACCGCCCCTTATGCCCCGGCCCAGTTCAACGAGCGTTGGCTGTTGGCCCAGACCGGCGTGCATACGTTGAGCATCGGTTTGAGCGAGCCGGGACATCTGGCGTTGCATCTGGAGGGGTTGCGTCCCACCCCCATTTGGGGACAGGTGGAGCAGGAAATCGCCTGGCGTCTGGATGCGGTGGAGTCCCAATCGGTGTTGCGTGCATGTGGACGGGACTGTTTCGCCTGTCTGCCTTGTCCCCAGGCCATCGAGATCCCGGAAATTTTGCGCATGGACCATCTGGTGCGTTGTTTCGATATGGATCTGTTCGCCCGCTATCGTTATGGCATGATGCGGCCTGGGGATCATTGGGTGCCGGGAGCCCGTCTGGAGGCGTGCGACCGGTGCGGGGAGTGTCTGCCCCGGTGTCCCAGGGCGTTGCCGATTCCGGCGTTGTTGTCCGAGGCGCGCACCCGTATGGAGCCGCCCAATCCTTGAAGAAAAAGCGGGGGTCTGGGGGATTCCTCCCCCAGGATTTTGATTTTTGTTTGGCTTTTACCCACCATCAGGAGAACCCCAATGCCCGTGATGATTCTTTCCCACAAGAAGCTCTCCTATAAATGGCTCCGGTTTGCCGTCACCGGAATCGAGGCGTTGGATCAGCAGCATCAGGGATTGTTGGATCGCATGAACGCGCTGAAAGAAATTCTCACCCATGGCGCGGACCCCGGAGAGACCCAGGCACGTTTGCTGGAGTTGCGAACCTTGTTTGAGCAACATTTCGCCGACGAGGATCAACGGATGATGGCGTGGGGATTTCCCGGTTTTGCGGCCCATTTCAAGGCGCATCAGGCTTTTTTGGAGGGGCCGTTGCTCCAGACCATCACGGATGTGCAGGGACAAGAGGGGTATGATCTGGGGGCGTTGATCGATTGGGAGGCGGGTCACATCAGCCGGTTCGACCGCCCGATGGCGGAGTATCTGCTGGCCAATCCCGAAACCGATTGAAAATTATTGAAAAAAAAGAGAGGGTCTGGGAGATTCATCTCCCAGGGTTTTGATTTTCTGACTTTAAAAAACAAAATTTTAATTTTTTTAATAATATTATTATTTTTAAAGTCAAAACCCTGGAGGATGAATCCTCCAGACCGCCTCTTTTTTTTCAATAGTCAAATTTTTCTGTTTTCCCAGGGATAGGCCAGGGCGGAGAGGCGGAATCCGATATCTCCATCCGACCGGCCCGGATGATACCGATCCCTGGCCCCGGACCGCACCCGCCAATCCGGCGATAGCCACGATCCACCCCGCAACACCCGTTCGCCCGCTTTTTCTTCGTCGCAATACGGATTGTCCTGTGGCGAGCGGGCGTAGAAATCCGCCGCGAACCAGTCTCTCACCCATTCGTGCGCATTGCCATGCAGATCATATACCCCCCAGGCGTTGGGAGGATAACGATCCACCGCTGTGGTGCCCCCCTGTTGACCCGCGAAATTGGCCTCTTGGGAGGTGATCACCTCTCCGCCGTGAAAACGGGTCTCTCCCCCGGCCCGACAGGCCCGCTCCCATTCGGCTTCGGTGGGCAAACGCACCAGTCGGTGACAACGCCAGGAGAGCCATTCGGCAAACTCCAGCGCATCGTCGTGGGAGACATTCACCACCGGATGCTCATCCGTCTGCTCAAACCCCGGACTCTCCCAGTTGCTGCCCTCCCGCCGCTCGCACCGGCCCGACTCCGATACATATGGATTGGCCCATCCCTCCCGGTCCGCCGTGGTCTGATAGCCGGAATCCCGCACGAAAAATCGAAACTGTCCCCGGGTCACCGGAAAACGCGCCATCCAGAAACCATCCACCGTCACCGGGTGCCGTGGGGTGCAACGCTTTTCGGACGCTTGCGTCACCCGGTCCCCATGATCCGCATCCGCCGCGTGCAAACCCATGGCAAACCCACCCGGCGGAATCCAGACGAACTCCATGGAAAATCCCCGATAGCGGGCGATCCATATCCGTGGATGCGCTTCCGGGGTCCGGTCGATCCCCAGGGCAAGCAATCCGTCCAGCCGACACCGCATCTGCGCCAGTGCCTTTGCCAAGGGCCAACGCTTGACGTGATTCTTGGCCAACAGGCCCGCCAGCAGTTCCCGCAACGCCTCGGGACACCCTTCGGGAATCCATACCGGCTCTGGTGCCCGTTGCCCCCGGGCCACAATGATTGAAATGCCATTGTAGGCCGGCTGTCCAAACAACATGAAATATAATGTCATGCCCAGGGAATAGACATCCGACACCAGATAACGCCGTTTTTTCCAGACCTCCGGCGCGGTATACCGGGAGGTACCGGAAAAACGCGGGGCATGATGTCCCTTCCAGGACTCTGCCAATCCCCAATCCGCCAGAAACCAGTGAATGACTCCGGCCTCATCCTGGTGCCCCAGGATGTTGTCCGGTTTGATGTCCCGATGGACCAGCGGGGGTTGCAGGGCATGGGCAAAGGTGAGGGCCTCGGCCACCCGCGTCAGAATGGTCAACGCCTCGCGTTCGTCCAGAGCCCCCTTGGCGCGCACGTAGTGCTTCAGATCGCCACTGTCCAGAAACGGCGTCACCAGACAGGCGCAGCCATCCGGTTCGATCCAGTACTCCCGCATGGGCAGCACAAAAGGCGCGTCACGCAAGCGTTGCAGGTTTTCCGACTCCCAACGCAATACCCGCCTGCCCACCGCATCGGAGGCCCGTTTGACGGCAAAAAATCCTGTTTCCCCGACACATCGGGCTCGAAACACCTCGGCAAAGGCTCCCGCGCCGATTTTTTCTTCTAGCAGATAACGACCATTGCCCACCGTGGAGGATCCGGTGGGCGTGGCCGCGCCTTTTTTTGTGGTCAACACCAGGGCCATGACATCCGTACCTTAAAACCATGAAACCGCCCCATCAAGAGGCGGTTTCAGGTATTCATTCATCACCGGCTTTCATGCAGGAGGGGTGAGTCTCACCACTCGATCCGCTCCATGTTGTGAAATTCCAGCACCGATCCATCGTGCAAGGTGATGGTCCCGGAGGCGTCCCCATCCGAGAAGTCAATGCTGCCATCGTTGTTCACGGTATATTCGGCATCGGTCTGCAAGGTCCAATCTCCGGTATGCTCCAGGGAGGTTGAAGGTCCGCCTCCCACATCCTCCAGATTGACCGTATCCAGCCAACTGCCACCCTGACCGCCATCCGCCGTATCATGACCGCCACCGGAGCCGAACAGGAACAGATCATCTCCCTGACCGCCATCCATGGTGTCGTTTCCGACCCCGCCGTCCAGCACGTCGTTGCCAGTGCCGCCGCTCAACGTGTCATTGCCCGCGTCCCCATGCAGAATGTCGTTGCCGGTGCCGCCCGTCAGGTGATCGTTGCCGACACCACCGCTCAACGAGTCGTTGCCGGTGCCGCCATCCAACGAGTCGTTGCCTTTGCCACCATCCATTTGATCGTTTTTGGCCGATCCGCTCAACTCGTCGTCCTTGTTGCTGCCGGAGGTGGTCTTGTCGTAACTTCTCGACTCTTCATGATAGTCGTGAGTGCCCTTGATGTCGCTGTAATCGTGAGAGGTGTGGTCATTCTGGTCATGACCGCCGGCAACCCCTTTGGAGGCTCCCGGGTTGCTCTCATCGAAACCATCGGCATCATTGCCATGGCCGTTGTCGTCGTGAACCTTGGCCCCCGTTGTGGTGTGGGCGTCGGACGACTTGGAAGCGCCACCTTTGGAAGCGCCGGTTGTGGTATGGGCGTCGGACGACTTGGAAGCGCCACCCTTGGAAGCGCCGGTTGTGGTATGGGCGTCGGACGACTTGGAAGCGCCACCTTTGGAAGCGCCGGTTGTGGTATGGGTGTCGGACGACTTGGAAGCGCCACCTTTGGAAGCGCCGGTTGTGGTATGGGCGTCGGACGACTTGGAAGCGCCACCTTTGGAAGCGCCACCTTTGGAGGCGCCAGGATTGCTTGGATCGACTTTGCCAGGATCGTTTCCATGACCATTATCATCGTGAGTCTTGTCTGACTGCCCCCCCTTGGATCCGGAACTCTTGGAAGAGCCTCCCTTGGAAGATCCGGCTTTTGAAGAAGCGCCCTTGGAAGAGCCTCCCTTGGAAGATCCGGCTTTTGAAGAAGCGCCCTTGGAAGATCCTCCCTTGGAAGATCCTCCCTTGGAAGATCCGCCCTTGGAGGATCCGGCTTTGGAGGCGCCAGGATTGCTTGGATCGACTTTGCCAGGATCGTTTCCATGGCCATTGTCATCGTGAGTCTTGTTGTCTGACTGCCCCCCCTTGGATCCGGAACTCTTGGAAGCTCCATCCGTTGAAGCGGCATGCATCTTGGGTTCCGGCACATCCACCGTGATGGATCCCTTGGCCGTATGCAAATGGCCATCGTCCTGGGTGGTGACCTGAATACCCAGTTTGAAGTCAGCCGTCGTTCCCGCAGGCGGCGTGATAGTCAAATTGGGGATCGTCCAGGCAATCGCATGTCCTCCCTCGTTATGGGCGGTCGCCGCCAGATCTGCGCGTGGAATCACCCAGGTTCCGGGCTGGTCGCCAGCGTGTCCAACACTCAATGTCGCACCGTCCGGCACGTTCGTGAGTTGGATATCGCCTGCAAGCGATTCGGAGCCATCCTTGTCATGCAGGGCAAAACCGATTTCCAGAACCACTTCGCCGGAATCGGCACTGGTGTCTCCAGCTTTGGAAGCCCCGCCCTTGGAAGCGCCACCTTTAGAGCTTCCGTTGCCTCCAGCTTTGGAAGCCCCGCCCTTGGAAGCGCCACCTTTAGAGCTTCCGTTGCCATGAGCCGTATCTGTCTTCGATCCGCCGCCCTTGGAAGATCCGCCCTTGGAAGCGCCACCTTTAGAGCTTCCGTTGCCATGAGCCGTATCTGTCTTCGATCCGCCGCCCTTGGAAGAACCACCCTTGGAAGAACCACCCTTGGAAGAACCACCCTTGGAAGA